>JAEINY010000103.1 GCA_016342595.1 Marinilabiliaceae bacterium | reverse complement strand
TGGTTAAAGAAAAACCTGCGCAGCAGGCTATGACAGCATCTTACAATTATGCAGGTAACATGGGAAATGTAAGTGTCTTATTTAATTGCATCCACCATTTCTGCGGTTGAATACCCAGGAAGTGGTGAAAAAAGAAAAATATAATGAATAACAATTACCTAATCATTATGGCAGGCGGCATTGGTAGCCGTTTTTGGCCCATGAGTACCCCTGAAACACCCAAGCAGTTTTTAGATATCCTGGGAACCGGAAAAACAATGATTCAACAGACGGTATCCCGGTTTCTGCCCATCATTCCCATGGAGAATGTGTTCATCGTAACCAGTAGCCGCTATAAAGAAATTATACTTGAACAGCTGCCTGGAATTCCTCAGGATCAAATTTTACTAGAGCCTTGCATGCGAAATACAGCTCCTTGTATCGCTTATGCCAGTTATAAAATTAGTAAGAGGAATCCGGATGCCAACATTGTTGTGGCACCGTCGGACCATTTAATTACTGAAGAAGAGAAGTTTCAAAATATTATTCGTCAAGGCCTTGTGTTTACTCAAGAAAACGATGTGTTATTAACATTGGGTATTCAGCCTCATCGTCCCGAAACGGGTTATGGATACGTTCAGGGGAAAGTTGCTGGGAATATTGGTGATGGAGCGATTATCCCGGTGGAAGCATTTAAAGAAAAACCTGATCTTCAAACAGCGGAATCCTATTTGGCTGAAGGTAGTTACTTTTGGAACTCAGGTATCTTTTTGTGGTCTGTTAAGAGTATTATAAAAGCGTTTGAAGCGTTCTTGCCAAAAATTGCAGATACTTTTAATGAAGGGCAGACTGTTTATGACACTGTTGATGAACAATCATACATTGATCGTTTATTTCCTGAATGTGAAAATATATCCATCGATTATGGCATTATGGAACATGCAAAAAATATATTTGTGCTACCTTCTGAATTTGGCTGGTCTGATCTGGGTACCTGGGGCAGTCTGTGGGAAAAGCGAGACAGGGATGCGGCAGGTAATAGCGTAGTAGGTTCTGATGTACATCTTTACGACTGTGAGGATACCATTGTCACCGTACCTAATGATCGACCGGTCGTACTTCAAGGCTTGAAGGATTGTATCGTGACGGAAGCCAATGGTGTGTTCATGGTGTGTCAAAAACAGGAAGAGCAACGCATTAAAGAGTTTCAGAAACAGGTGAACCAGTAAAATAAAAGTACAACTTACTGTGATGATAGCGAAACAAAGCCTTTCGGTGGTTGTAAACCCCGAAAGCGGTTTTATACAGTAAGCGTACGGGCTTTTGTGAATACGGCTCATGCATTGTTCATGTGCCAACAAAAGTGTATCTTTGTTATATGAAACGCTTCATTTCCATATTACTACTCTCATTTGTGATGAGCCTTTCTTTTGCTCAGCAGCATGAGCTAGAGATACCCTATACTCAGGCAGACCGCGATCGTTTGGTGCGTGTAGAGACCCGGCTGGATAATGTTGAAAAAAGTATGGATAATTTACGTGTTGAATTGCGGGAAGGACAAGCAAGTATTCGCAATTTAATCTATGGCTTGATTTACTCTATCTTTGGTCTTATTGGAGTCTTAGTGGCTCTTGTAATTTGGGATCGGCGTACGGCTATTCGACCTGTTGCTTCAGCCTTGGACCTGGAAAAGGAAAGAGTGAGTGATGAAGTTCGTATTCGGAAAAAACTGATCAAAGCGCTGAAAGAAGCGGCTGAGAAAGATACCAACATCCGAGAGGCAATGAAACATGCTGGTTTACTATGATTATCAAGATTGCTTTTGGAACCACAGATGACACAAATTAGCGCAAATTATTGCTGTGAGGTACGCCTTCTTTATTCCAAACCACTTCAGATTAATAGAAAAAGATGCCCTTTCAGCGGTTGAAAACCCTGGAGGTGGTTCATGATGAAGTTAGTTCAAGTCGCTATACCAACTAACTATTCCCTAAATTATTAGAACCCGCTTCGTATACGGTTCCATACACCTTCGGGGCAACTCCGCTCTTAGCGGAAGTGATTCGATGCAGGTAGGGTGAAGGCACGAAAACAGTACGTTTGATGGTCGCATTATAGACAGACAAGAATTTATCTGAGTAGGTTAGGGTATCGGATTGGTAGTAACCAAAAAATACTGTAATTTAAGTCTCAAATGAAACCCTACAGTCATGCGTAAACATCCCCATTATCCTGAAATTAATGTTGGCAGGGAAGGGAACGTGATTTTTTACGAGGTGGATGGCCAGTTATTAGTCAGAAGTTATAGTCCACCTAAAAATCCACGAACAGCTAAGCAACAGGCCAACCGGCACTTGCACGCTCAACTCAATGCCATTAGTAGTCAGACTAAATCCTTGCGCCATTTCTCATTCCAGGGAGTTCGCACCTATAAAAATTCTCACAATGCCTTTATTGGTTTACACAAACAATTTTTGTATGAAACAGGGCTTGCTCCAGAGGAAAATGGCGTACCAGCAGTATTGCATTGGAGTATAAGCAATCGTCCCGGAGCTGAGTGGCTCACCATTGAACGTGAAGAGCAATGTATTTTGAAATGGGATCCAGGACGTCTAACCCGGCAATCAGATGTGAGCAATCAGGCTGTTATAGTGATTTACAATGTTGATCAAAAAGAGTGGTGGTGGAATTTAAATGCCGCAAAACGCACAGATGGGCAATGTACAGTTGATATTCCTGTTGGCTGGAACAGCGATGAATGGATTACTTGGCTGTTTTTTCACGATGCCATTCATAATACTTCCACAAAAGATTTGCAGATCATGTTGCCAAAGAATAGTCTTGGAGTAGGTGGCAAGTTCGACTCTCAAGAAACGATCCCATGGGCTCTTTTTCACGAAATAGCCCATCATGTGATTGAGGATCGCGAGGATAGGAAATGATTTATCCTACTAATCACAATACTTCGTTATATTATCATGCAGCGATGGTGCCATTGGCTATGGGCAAGGAAGGTGCTATTGGTATAATACTATAGTCTTGCATCTAATGTAACGATTGGATCCATAAATAATTAATGAATCATCCCCATGCTTCTGGTGAAGACATGGGGTTTTCTATTTTTATATTTCTATTTTTGGAATGATTCAATAAAACTCAAATTTGATGAAAAAATTTACAATAGCTATTGAAACGAAGATAAAAACCCTTCAGCAGGAATTGAGCCGTGAGGAGTTGGCTTTTGGACAATTCATTTTTAATAATGGCGAGTGCCAGATATTAACACAATCAGCTGAAAAAGTTGAAGTGTTGTTTCTGGATTCACACCCCATAGATGAGGTGGCAATAAATTGTGAGTGGCTTGATGAGGCTATTGAAGTTGAGAGTTCATTGGGTGAATGGGATCGTTACTCCTATGCTGCATTATTACAGTTTAATCATGAATTGCAGTTGTTAGGTTCAATAGAACATTTGGAGCATAAGAAATACAGTCGTGAAGGGATGATTAAGCGGGTGATGAATGAGCGCCGACAGAAAGCTTTGAAGGCTCAATACCGTGTGGAATATGCTGATAATATATATGGCGACCACATCGTTATCAATGAGAATGGTGCAAAATATAAGGTGTTCTTACGTGATTTTGATAGTGAAACAGGTTATAGCAACAGCCCTGATGCAGCTATTAATAAGTTGGGAACGACCAAACACATTATGTATGTTTTCAGGCAGCTAAAGGAGAATAAACAATTGTATAAGCGTCTGCGCAAGACTTGTCCGTTTTTAGAGATTTATCTGGATCCACTTAATGATTACCGTATTTCCTGGTTTTATCCCCATCAATTGTCAGATGAGATGGGCACTTTGATCAATAAATATTTTGGAGATAAGAAGTTTGTTGAGGCGGACCAGGTTGAGGCCTTTGCCGATATATTTAATGAATTAGAGCTTTTTAGTAACGTTAATATCCGTCCTGAGGTACTTCAGAAAATTGAACGGATGTGGGAGGAGAAATCACTGCAAATACTAAGAGCACGTTATGTGCCTGATTATTCTAAGATAAAAGCCGATCTCTACGATTATCAAAAGGAAGGTATCCAATTTGCGGCAACTCGCAAATCAGCCATTATAGCTGATGAGATGGGATTGGGTAAAACGATTCAAGCCATTGGAACGGCGCTGCAGAAAAAAGAGTTGTTTGGCTTTACTAAGATGCTGGTCGTCTGTCCGGCATCACTGAAGTCTCAATGGAAAGCAGAGATTGAGAAGTTTAGTGATGAGAAAGCGATCGTGATTCAAGGAGTTCCGCATGAACGGGAGCATCTGTATCAGCATTCAGAGGCTACTTTTATGATTGTTAATTATGAAACAGTGTTGCGTGATCAAATTGCTATTGCCAAAGCTGCTTTTGATTTCGTGATATTGGATGAAGCGCAGCGAGTCAAGAATTTTGAAACCAAGACGGCACATGCCATCAAGCTGCTTAATGCCAGGCATACCCTAATCATTACAGGAACACCCATTGAAAATAAATTGATTGATTTGTTCTCGCTGGTAGCAGTCTTAGATGATCAGTTTTTAGGGCCTTTGTGGGAATTCTCCTATCAGCACTGTTTGTTCGATTCCGATAAAGTGAATAAGATAAATGGTTACTACAACCTGCAGGCATTGCGGCAGAAGATGGAGGAGATTTTAATTCGGCGTGAAAAAAGTAAGGTGCTTGATCAGTTGCCACAAGTGCAACAGCATGAAGTGAGAGTTGGATTAACGGCCCTCCAGCAGGACTATCACGCATCGTATGCAAGAAGCCTGGCACAGATTGTCCATAAAAAGTTCCTGACGCCTTATGATATGAAGAAGATGCAGTTGTTGCTGGCCAGCATGCGTATGGTCTGCGACTCATCTTACCTGGTGGATGACACAACTCATGATTCGCCGAAACTGGAGGAGTTAAAGTATATCTTACTGGAACAACTCGACATTCGTGAGTCCGGTCGAAAAGTCATTATCTTCTCTGAATGGGTGAAGATGCATAAGATAATAGGTAAGATGCTGCGTGAGAACAACATTGGTTTTACCGAGTTAAATGGTAAAGTGCCGGTAGCCAAGCGGGGTGAATTGATCAAACGGTTTGAAACCAGTGATACCTGTCAGGTATTTTTATCTACCGAAGCTGGTGGAGCCGGACTGAATCTTCAGATGGCTGATATTCTTATTAATTTTGAATTACCCTGGAATCCGGCTAAGAAAAATCAGCGTATCGGGCGTATCGATCGTCTGGGGCAAAAAAGCAGCCATCTAACTATCTTTAACCTCATATCAAATGATTCTATTGAAGTTCGAATAGCACAAGGATTGTTGATAAAACAGAGTTTGTTCGATGGCGTGCTTAATGAAGGAAATTATACCGATTTTGTTGATTTCTCCGAGAAGGGGCGTTCTCAGTTTCTGAAGCAGATTACTGATATGGTGGAAGAGATTGAATCCTTGCCGGTGGAGGAAGCGGTTGAATGTAAAGAGCAGGTTGAACAGCTAATGGATGATGAAATCGAGACCATTGAGCCAGCTTTGGAGGAAGCCGAAGATAACCAGCCTGCAAAAGATCAGCAGTCGGAATCGTCTGAACCACAATCGGAAAGTGTAAAAGTTCAAAAAGCCAAACAGATGGAGCAAGTAATGAACAATGGCATGCAGTTCTTATCCGGATTGTTTGAGATGGCTACCGGCAATAAGGTTGATTTGAAAAATCAGAAGATGGAAATTGATCCTGAAACCGGTGAAGTAACCATGAAATTTAAAATGCCTTTTTAGTTTAGAAATATATTATGATACAATACTTACTTTCTCTCCCCGAAAATCTAGTAGCTGACTTTCATCAGGTAACGAATCAGTCACGCGAAAATTGGTTTGTCGCATCCGACCCCGTTGGAAAAAAAATAGGTTCCGGTGGTGGCACCGCTTATTTATTGGCCGAACATCAGAAGGACAAATCCGGGAGTCTGGATGAATATTTGGCCACAGATAAGAAGGTTATTATTCATGCCGGAGGTCAAAGTCGTCGCTTACCGGCTTATGCACCTGTCGGAAAAGTGCTGGCACCTATTCCTGTCTTCAGATGGAGTAGGGGGCAAAGTCTGGATCAGGCATTGTTGGATTTGCAACGGCCTTTGTTAGAGAAGGTCATGTCCACTTCGGGAGCAGGCCAGAATACTGTTATTGCCAGTGGTGATGTGCTGATCCAATCAGCCGATCTGCCTTTTAAATTACCGGAAGCCGATGTGGTATGTCTGGGGATCTGGGTGAATCCGCATTTGGCGTCACGTCATGGGGTATTTTTCACTTCACGTCAGGATCCCGGCCAATTGGATTTTATGTTGCAAAAACCGAATCATGAACAAATTGAAAAGCTGGCCGGGAGTCATCTTTTTATGATGGATATTGGTATTTGGTTATTGAGTGACCGGGCAGTGAAGTTACTCATGAAAAAGAGTGGATGGAAGGGTGATGGTTTTAAGAATGGTTGTCCTGACTATTATGATTTATATAGTGCTTTTGGAACGTGCCTGGGGGAAAATCCATCCGGACAAGATCAGGATATCAGCCAATTATCAGTGGCTATTGTACCATTGGATAAAGGAGAGTTTTATCATTATGGCACCTCACGGGAATTGATTTCCTCTACTGAAAAAATACAAAATAGAGTACAGGATCAACGGTCCATCTGGCACAACCGGGTGAAGCCGCATCCCTCATTGTTTGTTCAAAATGCCAGAACGGAAATAAAATGGAATGCCCAAAACCGAAATATTTGGATTGAGAACAGCCACATCCCGGCGGGCTGGCAATTAAACGATGACCATATTATCACCGGTGTTCCCGGGAATGATTGGGAGCTGTCATTGCCGCCTGGTATCTGTCTGGATATTATCCCCATTGGAGAAGACGAAATATGTATTCGCCCGTATGGTATGGATGATCCTTTTCGAGGCGAATTACACCATGAATCGACAGTGTGGATGGGGAAAACCCTAAGGAATTGGTTTGTCGAGAGAGGGATTAATTTTAAGGATGCGAACTTAGAACCCGGATCAGATATGCAATCAGCGCTTCTATTCCCGGTTATTCACAGAGATGAATTGACTCAGGAATGGATCAATTGGATGATCAATGATCATGAGAATGTTGTTCTTAAAGATGCATGGTTAACCGGAAAACGTTTTTCAGCGGACGACATCAGTGCGCATGCCAATATGTTTCGTCTTCATGAACAGCGACTCAATTTCAGAAGGCAAAGCCTGCATGGATTAGCAAAAAATTATCGGAACAGTGTTTTTTATCAAGCCAATTTGAAGCAGATCGCAACTGATTTTGTGGCAGGAGAACTGGCGCTTCCTGATACCATAAGTAAAAGTGAATCGCCTTTGATTCGTTTCAGGGATCAGATGTTTAGGTCGGAGGTGTTAAAAAACAGGGAGAGCGATGGTTTTGAAGAAGAAAAAAAGGCTTTTGCTATCTTGCAAGAGACGATCGTTAATTCTGTGAATCATACCGAAATGCCCAGCCTGAATGTGTTCTTTGATCAAATTATTTGGGGGCGGAGTCCTGCTCGACTGGACTTAGCCGGGGGATGGGCTGATACGCCTCCTTTTTGCATGCAGAATGGTGGAAGTGTCATCAATTTAGCGGTCGAATTAAATGGTCAACCTCCCATACAGGCATTTATCCGATTATCCGGTGAAAAGAAGATAACCCTTCGTTCCATTGACAATGGGGTGTCGGAAGTGATCACCAGTTACGAGGAACTTAAGAATTTCAATCAGGTAGGATCTTCTTTTTCTATTCCCAAAGCAGCTTTGTGTCTGGCGGGTTTCCATCCCGATTATTGTGGCAAAAAATATTTATCCTTAACCGATCAATTAAGTGAGTTTGGAGGTGGTTTTGAAATATCCATGTTGGCTGCCATTCCCAAAGGATCCGGCTTGGGTACCAGCTCCATTTTGGCCGCGACTTTACTAGGGACTCTTTCTGATTTTTGTAACCTTTCCTGGGATCAGCAAACCATTTGCCATCGGACATTAATTTTAGAACAATTGTTAACAACCGGTGGTGGCTGGCAGGATCAATATGGAGGTATTTTACCAGGTGTTAAACTTCTGGAATCAATGCCGGGAACACAAGAGAAAATGAGTGTGCGTTGGTTACCTGACACAATTTTTACTAAATCAGAGTTTAAAGATAACTGGTTGTTATACTATACCGGTATTACCCGCGTGGCAAAAAATATCTTGAAAGAGATTGTGCATGGTATGTTTTTAAATGAAGGAAGTCGTTTGTCTACTTTAAATGAAATTAAAGAGCATGCTTATCGCACTACTGAGGCCATTGAACAATGTGACTTTGAAGCTCTCGGTCGTATGATCGCGCATTCCTGGGAACTTAATAAGAAGCTTGACCCTGGAACCATCACACCTGAGGTCGCTCCCATCGTTAATCTGATAAAAGATCATGCCTTGGGTCTAAAACTATTAGGTGCCGGAGGTGGTGGATACCTATTGATTTGCGCCAAAGATAGGGAGGCGGCAGGTCGTATTCGAACAGTGTTAACCAATAATCCGCCCAATGACAGGGCGCGTTTTGTGAAGATGGATATCAGTCAATTGGGATTTCAGGTGTCTAGATCATAGCGTATTCATTCAGCGTCTGACTAACAACGTTTTTTTGTGTCAGACGGTGAATAGAGTAAGTGTAAATCAAAGATAAAGTGTCATACAAACTGTGTGAATCCTTATCATTAAATATTTGATATTAATTAAATGAAAAAGTTACTATTTGTCATCTCAACATATTTCTATTGTATTTCAACCCTCTTTTCTCAATCCGATAGCATTTCAATTAATCTAAGTGCTTATGGGCAAGTTGGCAATGATGAACTACAACCTTTATGGATGCATGCCAATGAGTGGGGACGGTTCCCCCAATGTGATCAATCATCATTTTTATTGTATGCCGGAGCTAAGTATTCGATTGTAGATAAGGCTCAGTTTTCATTATCAACAGGAATTGGTGGAATATTAAATGCTGATATTGGGGAGAGCTTTTTACAGGAGTTTTATTTAAAAGGAAAGGCCTGGCTATTTGACTTTTCTATTGGTATGGAAGCTTATTTTCCAACTATTTATAATGATAGATTATCCTCAGGTCTGTTTATAACCAATAGTAACGCCCGGCCTGTTCCTAAAGTCAGTTTGGGTATATATGACTACTTACCATTAGGTTTTACCAATAGTTGGGTCGAAGTACGTGGAGGCATATCACAGGGGTGGCTCAATGATGATCGCGGAAACAAAAGTAATAGTGCCAATGATGTGTTGTTGCATGAGAAGTTTGCGTATATCCGACTAGGCAATGTAAAGATACAGCCTTATGCCGGTTTGATTCATTCAGCACTTTTTGGAGGTACACGTCCCAATGGTGATGAGATCCCCATTGATTTCTGGGCTACTTTTACAGCATCTGGCTCCGCAAAAATTGGGGGTGGAGAAGAAACCAACGCTGCCGGAGCCCATATGGGATTATGGGATTTTGGCTTTTATTTCCCGTTGAAAGAATGGACCGGGCATTTCTATTATCAGAAACCTTTTGCTGATGGATCAGGAATGAGGTTGTATAATGGAAAAAATAAAGACCATATTGTGGGAGTTCTGATTCAACGCAAGGGGAAAAAAGCACTGACAGGTATTTCTTTAGAGTGGATAAAAACGGATTGGCAAAGTGGTAAAGGCATACCCGATCCATTATATCCTGTAGATTATCAGGATAAGAAGAAAGGTCAAATTATCTGGATGAGAGATATCGAGGATGATTACGATGGTTTTATGGAAGAAGTATTGGGCCAATCGCCACCTGCGAGCGGATGGACTGAGGAATTGGTGACGCAACAAATGGAAGCAGTGTTGAATGAAGGTTACGCCTTTGGGGGCCGTGATGATTACATGAACAATGGCATGTATCATTCGGGATGGACCTATCATGGCGCATCTATGGGTACACCTCTTTATCATACCGCTTCAACAGTGCAGCTCTATGCCCCGGATTGGGCATTTCAGAATCGTGTGAATTTTATTAATAATAGAGTTAATGGATTTCATATGGGGATTGAAGGATGGATGACCGATGATTTGAATTACCGGTTGAAAGGAACTTTTACAAATAACTACGGGAGTTATGGGGAGGAATACCTGGGGCGATCGAGCTGGGTGAAGTCAGAAAATTTCTTTTTTGAGGAAATGAAAACACAGTGTTACTTATTTGGCGAGGTGCAGTGGCAATTACCTTCTTCGAAGAATTTTTCACTCAGCGGCTCAATAGGGTGCGATTTCGGAGATTTATACCAATCTGTTAGTGGAAGGGTAGGTGTTATTTATAAACCATCTGTTAAATGGTAAGTAATTGGTGTTTCAGGGCGACAATTTATTAGCATGTCATTGGACAGTTGTCATTATTTAGTAGATGAAAGGATACACCATTTTTTTACTGTAACTTAATTTATAAATTTGCAAAGAATTACAATAGGCCTGAAATGTTAAGAGAAAAAGATAAAGTTGTAAAGAATACAATTGCTTTTGTGGATGTTATTATTGCCTGGTTTTCATTTAACCTGGCCCTTTTAATCCATTTTAAGCAGTTTACTTTCGTCAATAATAAGGATTCAATCATATTACACCTGCTAATACTTGGTATCTGGTGGATGTTATCCAAAGCGCTTCGATTAAATGAACTGTACCGTAGCCGCCCTTATTCTGTGGTGTTGTTCAATGTAATGGGGGCTTCCGTTTTAGGTGCCGGTATATTAGGTTTATTTGTTTTTGTATTCAACCTGTTTTATATTGGTTTAACTCCCATTGTTTATTTTGGAGCCATTGTTACAGTTCTAACCTTCATTGAAAAGGTGTTGATTTATGCCTATATGAAAGGGGCTCGTCGAAAAGGTTTAAATTATCGAACCATTTTAATTGTGGGTGATAAATCTGCTTCCACCTTCATTAGTCAGATCATTAAGACGAAAGAGTGGGGTTATCGAATTGCCGGTATTATTGGCGATGATGAGTTGCGGAAAACACATGGACATACCGCTCCATTTTTGGATAATGATGCTGATATTGATAAAATTTTGGCTGAGAAGACCATTGATGAGGTGATTTATTGTCAGGAAAAGGCACGGATGGAAGAAATCATGTCTTTGTTGACCAGTTGTCAAGAAGTCGGGGTGATCTTCAGAATGTCTTCTCCCTTCTTTAATATGCTGACGAACAAAACGCACTTGCATTATTTTGATACGACTCCGGTATTGACCATTTCGAATACGCCAATGGATTATTTGTCTTTGAAGGCAAAAGCCTTTTTTGACGCAGCCGTTTCTTTTGGTGTGATTACCTTTTTTTCGCCGGTGTTTTTGGGATTGGCTTTGGCTATCAAATTAACCTCTAAAGGACCGGTTTTCTTTAAGCAGAAAAGAGTTGGATTACGTGGGCGTAAGTTCTGGGTATATAAATTCAGGACCATGGTGACTAATGCTGAAGAGTTGAAAGCCGAATTAATGACTGAAAACGAAATGGATGGCCCTGTGTTTAAGATGACCAGCGATCCAAGGATTACCGGCGTAGGTCATTTTCTGAGAAAAACCAGTTTGGATGAATTACCTCAGTTTTTTAATGTACTGATGGGCGATATGTCGGTAGTAGGGCCTCGTCCTCCAGTGCCCGAGGAAGTGAAAGAATATGAGCGGTGGCAAATACGCAGACTGTCAATGAAGCCTGGTATTACTTGTGTGTGGCAAGTTTCTTCCTCTCGTAATGATGTTTCTTTTGAAGAGTGGATGCGCATGGATTTAGAGTACATTGATAGCTGGTCGCTGAAATTAGATTTTATCATTGTTTTAAAAACAATTCGCACCATGTTGCGAGCCGATGGCAGATAAATTCATTCAGCATCTGATTGACAACGTTATTTTTAGTCAAGCACTGAATAGAGTGCAGAGTGTGTTTTAATAAGAATAAACTGAATTCAATGATTAGATATTTAGTCCTTGTCCTCACTACCTTCTTGGTGTTGGCATGTACGACTCGACCTAAAGTGCCGCGTGAATTTCCCAACGAAAAAGAGATGGCCGAGCTATTGGCCGATATCTATATTGCAGAAGGGGCCATTAACAATTCAGGTTATTACCATGGTAAGTCAGATGTTAAAATACCGGGCTATTATCGTTTTGTTCTCGATAAACATAGTCTGACAAAGCAAGAGTTCGATACAATTGTCAGTTGGTACACCGCCCATCCACAGTTGTTTAAAGAGGTGTATGATGATGTGATTTCTATCTTGAGTGAACAAGAGGCTCAATTAGCCAGTGATCTGAGTAAAATGGACGATGAGGTGGAAATGATTCCAGAATTAGCTAAGGAAAAAGATTTATGGAATGGTAGACGATACTATAAGTTGCCGCTTTCTGAAAAGGATTCAATGGATATTCGAATACCCTTTACTATTGCAATTGATTCTTTAGAAGGAGGGATGTATTCCATTCAGGCCAATTATAAGTTTAAGAAAGAAGATGTTTTGGAAGAGGCTAAATTGAGAATGATAGCCTGTTACGCAGATAGTACACGGGATACTATTGATTCTAAAATAAATAAGTCCTTTAAGGGAGCCATTGGTAGTAAATCATACAATGCCAAAGTAGATAAAAAGTTAGTATCCATAGAAGGACTATTGTTTGACCATGATACATCTAAAGTAGCCGAAGTGGAAATTCGTAGCGTTAAATTGAATTATCTTCCACCCATGGAAGCGTTTAATAAGTAAGACATGCGAAAAATTGGTGCGCATTATTATTTACGGGCAGATGGCAATTGGGGAAAACGTCCGGTTATCTCACTTGATAGTGATGGCATTATTCATGCCATTAAAGAATTGGGTGACGATTTTAAAGAAGAGCCGGGCCTGGAGTTTTTTAGCGGGATCATCATTCCTGGTTTTGTGGAAGATTGGAGGGTTTATAACCTGAATGATAAAATGGTTCAGCAACAATGTAAAAAAGCATTGATTGGCGGCACGTTAAAAGTATCCATCTTCAATGATCAGCAGCAGGACGTGCCTGCTATCATTCTAAACAAATTATCCGTTCATATTCAAAAACAAGGTTCGGTAGAGCAAATTTCCCAAGCTTATAAATTGGCCTGGGAACAGATAAATGAAGATTGGAATAAGCATGTAGCAACCTTCGATTTGGCACAAGCCATTATTAAGCATACTGCCAATATGGCTCACAAAGTAGGGATGGATCCTAATTGGGGTATCATACAAAAAAATGCGAATCCGGGTTTGTTATTGCTTCAGAACCTGGATTGGACTAACTTTACCTTAACGAATAAATCAACTGTTCGTATTCTTAATCACTAAATATGCTAGAGCTTACTGAAATTGCTATCTCCGCTGCCATTGAGGGTGCCAGGGAGATTATGAAAGTATACGCCAAAGAGGATTTCAATGTACAGCTAAAAAGTGACCAATCTCCACTTACCGAAGCTGATTTAAAGAGTAATGCAGTCATTGAGGCAGCTCTGTCCAAAACACATATTCCCATTTTAAGCGAGGAAGGAGCAGAAATTTTATATGAGGATCGGAAGAATTGGAAACAACTCTGGATTGTGGATCCGCTGGATGGTACTAAAGAATTTGTGAAGCGTAATGGTGAATTTACGGTTAACATTGCTTTGGCGGAGAATAGTTATCCTGTGATGGGGGTTATTTTCGCACCGTATCTGAATTGCCTGTATTGGGGAGATGAATCAGGTGCCTGTAAATCACAATTTACTGAAGATTGGATGGACATCACAACAGATAAGGTCATTGCTGAAATGGACATCATTCGATTGCCAAATCCCTTACCTGAACTTAAAACGTTGGTGGCCAGTAAAAGTCACTTTACACCAGAGACCGGTGATTATATTGAACTTCTAAAAGAAAAGGAAGGCGAGATAGAGTTGGTATCCAAAGGCAGTTCCTTAAAAATGTGTTTGGTGGCAGAAGGGCAGGCACATCTGTATCCAAGACTGGGACCCACCATGGAGTGGGATACGGCAGCCGGTCAGGCCATTATTGAAGCCACTGGTGGTCAATTGTTCGATTGGCACACCAAAGAGCGAATGTGTTACAACCGGCCTGAGCTTCGAAATGGATGGTTCTTATGTGTGGCAAGTGCCATCAATCCTCAAGCGTATTGGTTGTTGAATGAATATAATCAATAGAGCTGTTTTAACAGTGAATCATAAAAAGCAGGCGTTAAAGAATAATAAATTGTTACACAATTCAAAAGTTATCACCTGCTTAACCCCAAGAATTTTTTATCTTTGTAACTAATTGTTGAATATTAAATAAATCACTATTCCAATGGCTGCAATTGACAGTTTTAATTTTTCAGGAAAAAAGGCCATCATCCGCGTGGATTTTAACGTGCCTTTGAACGATAAATTTGAAATTACCGACGATACCCGCATCCGTGCGGCAGTACCAACCATCCAGAAAATATTGAAAGATGGAGGTGCTGTTATCTTGATGTCTCACCTGGGTCGTCCAAAAGATGCGTATGATGAGAAATTCTCCTTGAAGCATGTAGTTGCTCACTTATCTTCAACTCTGGGTGTGGATGTTAAATTCGCTCCCGATTGTATTGGTGAAGAGGTAAAGGCAATGACTACAGAGCTGAAAGCTGGTGAAGTATTGTTGTTAGAAAACCTGCGTTTCCACAAAGAAGAGAAAAAAGGTGATGAAGGCTTTGCCAAACAATTGGCTGAATTAGCTGATGTATATGTGAACGACGCTTTTGGTACGGCTCACCGTGCGCACGCTTCAACAACCATTATTGCCAACTTCATGGAAGAAAAAATGGCCGGTTACCTGTTGGAGAAAGAAATTAAATTTCTGGGTAACACCGTTGAGAATGCGGAGAAACCTTTCGTCGCAATCGTTGGTGGAGCAAAAGTATCCGGAAAACTGGAAGTATTAAAAACATTGATCCAGAAAGTTGACACCATTCTGATTGGTGGTGGTATGGCTTATACATTCCTGAAAGCTCAGGGACATGAGATCGGAAACTCTTTAGTGGAAGAGGATTTGGTTGAAACAGCCAGGCAAATTTTAGTGGATGCTGAGAAAAACGGGGTTAACTTCATGTTGCCTGTTGATAACTTGGCAGCCGATAAATTTGATAACGATGCCGATATTCAAGAAGTAGGGGTTGAAATTCCTGTCGGACGGATGGCTTTGGATATTGGTCCTAAAACTGCGAAGGCTTATGCTGCTGAAATTGCAAAAGCTAAAACAGTGGTTTGGAATGGTCCAATGGGATGTTTCGAGATGCCAAACTTTGCTAACGGAACATTTACGGTTTGTCAAGCGGTTGCTGATTCATCTGCCGTATCAATCATCGGTGGTGGGGATTCTGTTTCGGCTGTGAACAAAAGTGGATTAGCTGATAAAATGAGCCATATCTCTACAGGTGGGGGTGCTTCATTAGAGTTTCTGGAAGGAAAAGTATTACCAGGTGTAAAAGCCATTCAAGGATAATCGTTCCGACAAGATATTTTCAAAGCCTGTCTTTTTTGACAGGCTTTTTTTTATGCCTCGATTTTCGAAATCGTATCTTTGTTCTCACATTTCAATATATTAATAGACCTTGTAGGTTATGATCACATTGCTATATAATTTAGGAATTCGTTTGTATTCAGTTGCTTTACTGTTGGTTTCGCCTTTTAATATCAAAGCGAAACTGTTGCGTAAAGGGAGAAGAGAAACAAAACAACAACTCTCCAATATTTCATTCAATGGACCGGTGGTGTGGGTACACGCAGCGAGTTTGGGTGAGTTTGAACAAGGTCGTCCCATTATTGAAGCGATCAAAAAAGAACATCCCCATTATAAAGTCGTATTGACCTTTTTCTCACCCTCCGGTTATGAGATCCGTAAGAATTATGAACTGGCCGATTGGGTGTGTTATCTGCCTGCCGATACCAAACGTAATGCGCGTCGTTTTATTCAGGCGATTAATCCTGAAAAAGTGTTTTTCATCAAATATGAATTCTGGTATCATTACCTCACCAACTTGAAAAAAGCCAATATTCCGGTGTATGGTGTGTCCACAATTTTCCGCCGTGAACAATCCTTCTTTAAAAGTTATGGATCCTGGTTTAAGAAGATGCTTCATTGCTTTGAAAAGTTTTATGTGCAGGATGAAGTGTCAGGAGAGTTATTAACCGACATCGGCATTGGAAATTTTGCCGTAGCAGGTGATACACGCTTTGACCGGGTCAGGGATATTGCCAAAGCATCAGCTGATGTGGAGTTGGCCAGACGGTTTGCCGATGGAGCTGATAAAGTGATTGTGGCAGGAAGTACCTGGGGGCCGGATGAAGATATTCTTATTGAATACCTACAAAATCAAGGTAAAAATGTCAAACTAATCATCGCACCTCATGAGATCCATGATGAACACATTCGTCAAATTGAGTCGAAGCTGAAAGTGCATTACTTCACTTTTACCAATCCTCCCAAAGATCCGCAAAACTTCCAGGTGATGATTGTAAATACCATGGGCATGTTATCGGCCATCTATAAATATGGACAAGTGGCCTATATTGGCGGTGGATTTGGAAAGGGGATACACAATACGCTGGAAGCAGCCACTTATGAAATGCCTGTGTTTTTTGGAACAAACTACCGGAAATTTAAAGAGGCACGTGATTTGATTAAAAGAGAGGCTGCGTTTTCGATTAATGATAAGCAGGAGTTTAGTCAACTGATTGAAAAGATTTGGGCGGATAAGAAATACCTGGAGTCATTATCGAAAAATGCCGGACAATATGTAACAGAAATGTGCGGTGCCACCCGGCTGATTATGGAAGAAGCATTTTAATCATGAAAATGATTTAGTCAATCTCTTTTAATAGCGTGTTAATAACATTCCAAAATCTGGAATTCGGGTTCGTTAAATGTGTTTTTTAAATCCATCCGGGTGCTCTTAAATGATGTGTTTTTGTAGTAATAGTAAGGGGTTTCTGTGACTTGGAATGGGGTTGTTAATAATTTCTAAAAATAGTTGAAAATTTTCTTTTTGGAAAACTTTTGGGTTAACTAAAAAATGTAACACTCACAAAAAGAGGCACAAAGGGTTTTGTTTTGGATAACTTTAGGCAGTTGTTGATAAGTATTGGTTGCTCGTAATTGCGAGCTTTTATACCTTTGAATCGGTAAAAATGATCAAGTAAAATGGAGTAAATTCCGTTTTATCAACGCATTAAAAATAGTAAGGTAACATGGCAGTCCAACAAATCGACCTACAATCCGACGTTATGAAAAAATCATACACATATGAAGACGCTTTTCAATCCTCTTTGGAATATTTTAAAGGTGATGAATTAGCCGCTCGCGTGTGGGTAAATAAATATGCCCTGAAAGATTCAGATGGGAATATTTTTGAGTTGAATCCTGATGATATGCATTGGCGATTGGCCCGGGAAATCTCCCGAATGGAAGAGAAATACCCGAATCCTCTGCCGGTAGAGAAGTTGTTTGAATTGATGAAGAACTTCAAATACATTGTTCCGCAAGGTGGACCAATGACCGGAATCGGCAATATGTATCAGATTGCGTCGCTTTCGAATTGTTTTGTGATTGGTGATACCGGACCATCTGATTCTTATGGGGGTATTATGAAAGTGGATCAGGAGCAGGTTCAATTGATGAAACGTCGCGGTGGTGTTGGTCACGATTTGTCGCACATCCGGCCGAAAGGATCGCCGGTTAAAAACTCGGCTTTAACATCCACGGGTATAGTGCCTTTTATGGAGCGCTTCAGTAATTCAACACGTGAAGTAGCTCAGGATGGTCGTCGGGGTGCTTTGATGTTGAGCGTTTCCATTCAGCATCCTGATTCGGAATCATTTATTGATGCCAAGTTGGAGCAAGGGAAAGTAACAGGTGCCAATGTATCCGTTCGGATCGACGACGCGTTTATGAACTCGGTGGTCAGTGGTGAGAAATACATCCAGCAGTATCCGGTCGGCGCTGAAGAGCCAAAAGTGACTAAGGAAGCGAATGCCTCACAAATTTGGAATAAAATTGTACACAATGCCTGGAAATCGGCCGAACCGGGTATTTTGTTCTGGGATACAATTATTCGTGAATCAGTGCCGGACTGCTATGCTGATTTAGGATACCGCACTGTATCTACCAATCCATGTGGTGAAATTCCCTTATGTCCGTATGATAGTTGCCGTTTGATCGCGCTGAATCTTTATTCATATGTCGATCAACCTTTCACTAAAGATGCGAAGTTCAATTTTGAATTGTTCAGAGAGCATGTGGGATATGCACAACGTATTATGGATGATATTATTGATCTGGAGTTGGAAAAGATTGAGGCAATCATTGCCAAGGTGGATGCCGATCCGGAGAGTGATACCGTGAAACGCGTGGAGCGTGAGTTGTGGGAGAATATCCACAAAAAGGCTGAAGAAGGACGTCGTACGGGGGTAGGGATCACTGCTGAGGGCGATATGTTGGCGGCTTTAGGTTTGCAGTATGGAAGTGCTAATGCAGTGGATTTCTCCATTGAAGTGCACAAATCATTGGCATTGTCAGCTTATGGTGCATCCGTCGAAATGGCTAAGGAGCGTGGTGCTTTCCCGATTTATGAGGCGAAGAAAGAAGTGAACAATCCGTTCATTAAACGTTTGTTTGATGCTGATCCGGCATTGAAAGCGGAGATGAAAAAATATGGTCGCCGAAACATTGCATTATTAACCATTGCGCCTACCGGAACCACCAGTTTGATGACCCAAACGACTTCCGGTATCGAACCTGTTTTCCTGCCTGTTTACAAGCGTCGTCGTAAAGTGAATCCAAATGATGCCGAAACACGGGTTGACTTTGTGGACGAGATCGGAGATAGCTGGGAAGAGTACATTGTTTTCCACCATAAATTTGTGACCTGGATGGAAACTAATGGATACAATACCACCAAGAATTATTCGCAGGAAGAGCTGGATGTGTTAATCAAGAAGTCACCCTATTACAAGGCTACGTCAAATGATGTAGATTGGCTGAACAAAGTACGCATGCAAGGTGGTGTACAAAAGTGGGTGGATCACTCCATTAGTGTGACCATTAACTTACCGAATGACGTGTCGGAAGAATTGGTTGGTGAGTTATATATCGAGGCCTGGAAGAGTGGTTGTAAAGGGGTAACTGTTTACCGTGACGGTAGCCGTGCCGGAGTTCTGGTTTCCAATAATAAAAAAGATGAAACGGCTCGAAAGTTTCCAACCAAACGTCCGGATGAATTGGATGCCGATGTAGTACGTTTCCAAAATAATAAAGAGAAATGGATTGCTTTTGTCGGATTGATAAAAGGTAAACCCTATGAAATCTTTACCGGATTGGCTGATGATGAGGATGGTATTTTACTGCCAAAATCAGTGTCAGATGGTAAAATCATCAAGAATAAAGAAGAAGATGGTGCGACCCGTTATGACTTCCAATTCACCAATAAGCGTGGATATAAAACCACCATCGAAGGCTTATCTCATAAATTCGATAAAGAATACTGGAACTATGCCAAGCTAATTTCAGGTGTATTGCGTCACGGTATGGACATAGCAGATGTATTGGATCTGGTAGCCGGATTGCAATTGGATAGTGAATCTATCAATACCTGGAAAAATGGCGTGGAACGTGCCTTGAAAAAATATATTCCCAATGGTACAAAAGCCAAAAAGGGAAATTGTGAAAACTGTGGTTCAGACAATCTGATTTATCAAGAGGGTTGTTTGATTTGTACAAGCTGCGGTTCTTCAAAATGTGGTTAATTATCTGCCCAATAGGTAACCAAAAAAAACGGGATGGCCACTTGGTCATCCCGTTTTTGGTTCGTCTTATCTATTAAGTAGCCCTATTCCCAAAAACAGTACCTCTGTGAAGTAAAACAGTATCTCTACGATCTGTGACAGGACCGTTGCCAAGAAAAACAACACCTCTGCAAATCAAGGCGGTGTCTTTATAAAGAAAAACAGTAGTTCTATGTTCTGCGACAGTACTGTTGCAAAGAAAAACAATAGCGCTACGAATCAAGACAGAACCTTTATAACTAAAAACAGTATCTCTGTG
>JAEINY010000102.1 GCA_016342595.1 Marinilabiliaceae bacterium | reverse complement strand
CCGGTTGAAGCGAAGCGAAACCACCTCAGTGATCTCAATACGAAATTGTTTTTGGTATTTGCATTTTCCTCTGTGCGGCTCTGTGTTACAATTAGTTTGTGTAAAACACATCCCTAGAATAATAAATACTATAATATGCAAATCATTCCACTAGTTAATTGGATCGCATGATCTTTGTACCATCCTTAAAAAAGACTTCGTATGAATTATTTCTTCATAAAACTCATTGATATAGCCCTCAACCATTCTTCTTTCACGTTCTACCAAATACTCAAATTCTCTAATGAGTTTCATAACATCCGCTTGACAGTCTATGTATAGCTTAAGTTGTTTTAACAGTTCCTCATTGTCCTCCCAACAAAAGCCCAGGTAATCGCGCTCTACAACTGTTTCTGCACTGGACCATTCTTGCGGGATGGCATAGTCTGCATTCACTAATCCGGAGTAATCAAAATCATAAGGCACCACGTTTAATTCCCGAATAAAAGGATCATTCATTTTGAAAAACTTGAGATTGTGTCCTGCATTCAATTTCCAATCCGTATTTCCTATCATATAATTAAACAAGGCAATCCGATCCAGATCCTCCCGAAGAAAACTGCGGGGCTTCAGGCCTTTCATTTCAACCTCCACACACTCTTTGCGGCGGGCTAACATTTTGGTTGGTTCAATCAAAAAGCCATATTTTGCAGAATGCTGCTTCCTTTTACCGATATCCTCATACTTAATCCGCAGTAATCGCACTTTTAAACTATTATCCGTAATCATATTGTAAAAGCGATAAGCCAAATATTCCTTGAGGACGTATTGCTCATACACTTTAGTTGATTTACAGTGGGTCACCATCTTAATCTTATTCACCTGATCAAACCCATCTGCTTTAATTTTATCCGTTTTAAAACTCAGGTGAATGGGTGGAAAAAAACAGTGATTCTTCCTGAAGTTACCACGTGCCTTCACACGAATGTTTTTAGTGATGGAATCTGTTTCGGAAATATGAATCACTAATTCAGCTGGGAAATACCGCTCTTCTTTTTTAGCTTTTAACTTAATAAAGGCAGAAATATCATAGCGAAGTGTAATATCCAGCGGTTCTTCATTATCAAAGATCCTATTCTCATAGGCCAAAGTATCACTGACCGGGGATATGTAAACAGAATCTTCTTGCGCACTAGCTGAAAAACTTACTATTAAAACAAAATTTAAGATCAAGTACTTCATAGTTAAGCAGGTCTGGTTTTAATCAAAAATAGCATTTAATTCTAATATTTAAAATTCTAAAAGCCATGTTAAAGAATGTCAATCACCTTTATTTGTAAACAGTAATATTTATATTGCATTACAAAAGATAATGCAATCACCCTTATCAAAACTTATTACACAACCATCGCTATGCTTCGAACCCGCCTCCTATCATTGTTCTTTTTCTACCGGCAAATATCCAGCTTTAATTTTTTTACTGCTGCAACTTGTGGTTTGTTAGTCCCTATTGAATATTCAGGTTTAAAAGGATTTCTGACTACTTTTATGCTTGCTTTCATGACTGTGGGTTTTGCGGGAGGAGTTTACTTCTTTAAATTACGCAGAAAACACCAATATTACCTCTTTTATAATCTAGGCTGGAACAGACTGCAATTGTACTTCTTTTCCTATTTGATTAACCTTTCTATTCACATTCCTATTTGGTTTTATTGGCGAACACTATGACACATCAACTCAAGATTGAAGGTGTAATGAAGGCCTTTGGCCAGCACCAATTATTATCAGGCCTGGCTTTCACATGTAACACTGGCGATATCATCGGCATCCTGGGACGTAACGGGTGTGGGAAGTCTACCTTGTTAAAAATCATTTTTGGTACGGAGCATACCTACGACAAGAATATCCAAATCAATGGACATCCTTGTCCGACACCCTATCAAAAAGGTAACCAACTGGCTTATCTCCCGCAACAGGGTTTTCTCCCTACCCACCTGTCATTGAAGCAGATTATCCGTTTGGTCATTCCATCAGCTGATAAAAGAAACTACATATACAAACACGAACGCATCCAACACCACCTCACTAAAAAGATCACACAGCTCTCTGGTGGCGAGCGTCGTTTCTTTGAAGTTTTGCTCCTGGTGAATCGTGCTGTCAAATTTGTACTACTTGATGAACCCTTTTCGGGCATTGAACCACTTTACAAAACGGCTATCCAGGATTTATTGAATGATTACCGGGATGAGCTGGGTTTCATCATCACCGATCATGACTATGAAAGCATACTAAAAGCAGCCGATCAGGTCTTGTTAATAAAGGATGGTAGTCTCATACCCATCAGACAACTACCCCAACTCGAACAACACAATTATGTGCCCGATGGTACCTTTACAAAAGCTGATCAGCAAGATTCCGAACAAAACCATAAACCATTTGAGGTCGATTCACAAACCCTCAGAGATTTAGATCTCCTAAATAATAAGCACCCCGGTTTGATAATGCAATTGTTCAACCGGGCAAGCAGTGAAGGCGGCCAAAAGAAAATACACGATTGGATGACGCATCCACATACCAATGGTGAAAAACTAACCAATCGACGTAATGCCATTCGCTTTTTCCATGAAACAGGTCTTTCACTGGACTTCCCCACCAAAAAAATGGAGTTTGTATTGCATTATCTCAATGCGGGAATTGTGATACAAGCGGATAATCCAGTGGATATTCTAATACAATATATAAAGGAAAAAATACACAGTTCCAACGATTACTTCCTAATGACAGAAGGCGTTAAAGCAGTCATCAGGCTCCTTAACTACTTGCTGCATTTCACACAGTCCTTTAATCAGCCTGACATTCCATACCCATTGAAACAATTAGGGTTTAAAGTGACCCAAATTGAGAAGCAACTCTTAAAGAATGGTGTTGGTGTTCACTTATCGATTTTCCAAATCACGAAACTGCACAATCATTTTAATACAATGGGTGAAGAAAGTCTCAAAGAACTAATTGATATTTACTACCAATTGGGTGCATTGCAAGCTATCGGAACAACTGCAAAAAAACTAAACCTTTGTTATTCGGAATACCTCGATTCAGAAACTTCACTACTTGAGCTGACTGGTTTATTTCATCCGCTAATTGACCATGCGGTATCCAATGATTTTTCACTTTACCACCAGCAACACCTTTGTTTCTTAACAGGCGCAAACATGTCGGGCAAATCCACCTTTATGAAAGCGCTGGCCTTATCCGTTTACCTGGCACATCTGGGCTTTCCGGTCCCGGCCAAACACATGAAACTGTCTATTCTTAATGGCCTGATGACCACCATCAATCTCTCCGATAATATCCTGCAAGGCTACAGTCATTTTTACAGTGAAGTAAGACGTGTACGTGAGGCGGCCGAACGCATTAAAGAGAGCAAAAAAGTACTGGTTCTATTCGACGAATTATTTAAAGGCACCAATGTGAAAGATGCAGCCGATGCCTCTCTTCTGGTGACCAAAGCGCTGGCTCAAATACCGAACTCGTTATTTGTAGTATCAACACACATAGTAGAGATTGCTGAAGATCTGAAAACCTTACCAGGCGTTCGCTTTAATTGTTTCGAAGCCTGCTGGAACAACAATACCCCGGAATATGATTATCTATTGAAGGCTGGAATTTCAAGCGAACGACTTGGTATGTACATTGTAGAAAAAGAAGGCATTATGGAGGTGCTGGAAGCTGCAAAACACGCGTAATTTATCGATGACTTGACAATATTCAAAAATACCAAACTAAATGACTATAGGTAATTGTTCTCAGGACGATCGCATTTACAAAAAGACACTCCGTACAAAAAAAAGTAACCGCAGATTATCACAAATTTCATGTTTTCCGTCGGAAAACAATCCGTGTAATCCGTGTAATCTGTGGTTAAAATTTACTCGACATATCCTAAGTTCAAATTATCGATACAGAATAGGTTAAAGAAGTTTTGCATATTACGGCGCATGGAGCCGACTGCGCTTATCATCTCATTAATTGCGCCGGTTTTTACGTGCCATCCTATTATCATAGGGCTCCGCTGCGCTACACCCTATGCTATTACGATGTCGCACTTTCAGAGCTTAAAAAAACACACAAATACAGTCAGGTTATTCCGACACAATTCCTTTGCATCGGATAAGCCCCAATATCACTCTCTTATCAATTGTGGCTTTTTTCTGTCGGTCTCCACTCCCGCTTCAACAGCGCATACACCAAATCATCAACCCATTGACCATTGAGGAAAATACTTTCCCGGAAATGCACCTCTTTACGAAACCCCAGGCGCTCCACTAATGCAATGGAAGCCAGGTTCTGAGGATCAATGGAGGTTACAATCCGATGTTTCTCCAATTCTTCAAACAAATAGGTGATGATCACTTTCAATGCTTCGGTGGCATACCCCTTTCCATGACAATCTTTACGCAAGGTGCACCCTATTTCCACTTGCTGGCTTTCTTCATCCATGAAATGAATACCCACATCACCAATAACCCGTTTGGTGGATTGCTCCAGGATCACCAACTGAAACCAGGTATCTGGCTGATTGATGATGGGTGACACTCTGTTTTGTACAAAGTCAACTGTTTCATCCACCGTCTGAGGTATCCAACCCTGGTACTGATTGGTTTCTGCATCCGATCGATAATCAAAGAGTGCCTGCACATCTGTTGTTCGGACAGATCGCATGAATAAGCGTTGGGTGGTTAGGTGTAGATTGGTAGTCATTTGGTCTTTTAATATTAAGTGAATGCTTCTTCACGATTGATAAAACTAATTAAATATACCATAATAAATAGCCACCATAGATGAAAAATAAATAAACACCTCCCTCTCGGAAAACTACTCTTTATACATATTAATGTTTAATGTCCCCAAAGGGGACTAATGTAAATAGCCCCGGATGAGCGAAGTAAAATCCGGGGTGTGGTACCGTAAACTAAGGCGCAAGCAGAAATACTATTCAATTCACGAAGTATACATGCGCCGGTAAATGCGCAGGCTAGTGCTACAAACAGTAAATTATAGTATTTACTTTCACATGTTCTTTTTCACAATTTGAACTTCTACAACACCTAATCAACTCTTTTTATATAAGTGCTCTCCCGGTGAACCGGGATTACTTTTTTTCTACAGCCAAAAAAAGTAAACCAAAAAGGCCGCCGCTCAATTGCAATATACGCTAAACGATTACATTACGGCGGACTGCTTCCCCCTCTGCCTGTGGCATCTCCCCCCAATGGGGAGAGTTTGGAAAGGAGATTTTTATAAATTCGCTACACTCAAACAGATTTTCTTTCTAATCGCCTTCATTTCAACGTTCGTAACGCTATTGCAATTAGGCGGTTCGCACATTGGATGGCTGGTTACTCTATCGAGCATAATACGCAAAAATGAATAACTTAAGTTGTTAATTATATAGCCGTGTATTCCGGTTGAAGCGAAGCGAAACCACCTCAGTGATCTCAATACGAAATTGTTTTTGGTATTTGTGTTTTCCTCTGTGCGGCTCTGTGTTACAATTAATTTGTGTAAAATACACCTCTGGAATAATAAATACTATAATATGCAAATCATTCCACTAGCCATCGTTTTTCCTCATAATTTGTGAATCCGATAATCACCATCAGTGTAGCACGGCGCATGGTAACATGTAAGGATCACAACTTCCTGATTGCGCCGAATGCTTTCACGCCTTTGTAATCCTCAGGCTAAAGCCTGAGGTTAATAAACTGACATCTTCGACTTGGCAATAAAATTCACCTGTGAGGTGCACTCAGATCATGTGTGGTTTGAATGAATACCACACGTGGTTTGAGATGAAATCACACGTGATTCGGACGCATATCACACGTGGTTTTAACCCAAATGACGTGTGACTCCTGGGAAGATAACGCGTGGTTTTAAACCACCCGCAGCGGGCGCTTAAAATGATCCTGATTTCTGAACTTTACTATCTAAAGTTCCCCTTTAATTCCTGTATTCTATTTTGGTAAAACATTTTAAAACTAACGGTCGGGAACTCACAGAGGTATATTTTAGTGCCATTCTCGCGAAACCAGGGATTTTCAATAGTATGATGCAATTCCACCTTTTTGAAAAACTCAGGCAAGAGTTGATCGGGATCAATGTCATTACCCAAATCAGAATGGACCCAAATCATTTTTTGACAGCTGATTGAATCGGGTGCCCAAAACACAAAACTACTGCTGAACGAGATGGGTTGCGGCACATGCGCTTCTTTTCCATAAAACATGACGGCTCCGGCTTGTCCGTATTGGTAACAAAAAATATCACAATCAGCTTGCGCTTCCGGTGACAGTGTCGTATACAATGCACTCACTGTTTCTCCTATTTCTCGCCACCCGGTCATATCGGCCATGTCTTGAGGTATATCGTGATAGACGCCATCTTCCCATCGGAAGGCCCCCGGACGTTGGGTTTTCTCAAAAGTTGTCAAAGGTATTCCGTCAAACGACAGTGACACATAAAGTGAAACCATCATGAAACCAATGAGTACGCCAGCCACTATGGTGCGGTATTTAGTGGTATATTTTTCAATGAAAACGGCCCCCAAAATGAACAATATCGGATAAATCCCCAAGGTGTAATAGGACTTTCCACTGCCCAGCATCAACAGGACTACCACAAACAGAAAGGTATAGCCAAAAAGTCTGAACGCCTTTTCCTTTTTAAGGAATAAAAGGCCTGCCAATGCCCCCATCCAAATGAGCACGGCTTGCATATTCATTAAAAATTGTTCCAAAATGAAGTCCGTCAGCTTCACGTGCACCAATTGCGTCTCCCGGAGTTCAGCCATATGGTGTAACACCGGCCAGTTATTTTGATATTGCCAAAAGAGGTTGGGCGAAATAATTACCAATCCCATAACCATGGCCATCCAAAAGTAACGGGAGGCATAGAGGTAACGGTACTTGGTTATTAATAACGCAGGCGCTAAGGCTGCATACAAAAATACAATGGCATATTTATTTAAAAAGCCCAATCCAAAGGTCAGTCCAATCCACAACCAGATGCGCGGATTATCCCTGTGAATCATTTTAAGTGCGAGATAACAGGTAAGTAACCAAAAGAAATGATTGAAAGAGACCGGCTGAAACAGAGCGTTCACATGCAAATAAGAAGGTGACAGCAGGTAAGCCAGGCTGGCCAATACAATCGCCATTCGCTTGCCACCTATCTCCCGCACAGCCATGCCAATGATCAACACATTCAGTGAACCTGCCAGGGCCGGTAAAAAACGTAAACCAAAGGTGGAGTTCCCGAAAAGCAGAGTAGCTATCTTGCCCACAAAAGCAATACCGGGTGGAACAGCCACGTACCCCCATGCCAGATGTTCACTCTGGGCATAATAGAGATACGCATCACGGTGCAACTCAAAGTTATCGTAAGTCAACAGGTGAAGCAGTAATTTGAGTAGTGCTAAACAGGTGATAACAAACCATTCATTTTTACAAATATGTTTGAGCGTATTAAGTTTCATGTTCGTCAGTATATTATATAATCACAACTAAGCAGATGCAGTGTCCTCTGACTTCTTACCGATAAAGACGATCACCACGGAGCCCGACACCATATCATGTATGGCTCTTCTTTGAGCATTAAATGATATCGTAATAAAGGAAAGCCAACCTAAAAACACTTTTGCAAACAAGCGGATGATGGCATTTCCTATCCAAATTTTCCTGGAGGGCTTTCTATGGTTTCGAACACGAATACTCATCAGCAATTGGCCGATGGTACATCCGAAAGAAATTAAAATGGGCTCGTACAGTATAACTACAATGAAGAAGATCAACCCTCGGAGATAATCAGGCACTTGTCCCATCATTTCAAAAAGAGATGAAAAACCAAGTGCTAGCAATACAATCATCAACATGTCGATAAGCATGGAGAAATACCGTGTTTTTATAGATGGCAACTCCGGATTATTGTTTTTAGAGACTTTAGGATTCTCCAGTCCTAATGCATCTCCCTGAGGGGCAAACTCTTTTTTTTCAGCAGACATGAATTCTTAAGTTTAGATGGTATTATATTTCGATTGGACAAGGATGAAGATCCAAGCCGCGCATTAACTCTTAGTCCCTTTTTCCAGTTTATGTGTCACTTATTCCGGTACTTATAATTGCTCCAACATGGAAAGCAGCTTCTGCTTTCGGCGGGAAGAGACCGGAATCTCGCGGCCGTTATTCATGATAATAAAACCACCATCGGCTTTATCCACCATTTTTATCCCATGTAAATTCACCAGGAAGGATTGATGCGGCCGCAGGAAATCAAATCCCTCCAGCAACTCGGCATATTCCTTCATTCCCTTGGAAACTAATATCTCTTTCTGATCTTTTAAAAAGAAGGTGGTATAACTGTTATCACTTTTACAGTAGAGAATATCGGCAATATCCACTAAATGCATGGCCTCGGCCGTGCGTAACACCAATTTTTTAGATTGGGTTTTCTTCTCATAGTGATCCATGAAATTGGTCAGTTGCTGCTCGGTCTCCTGTTGTTCAATGCGCTCCATGGCATTTTCTATGGCCTGAATAAACTCAAATTCATTCACCGGCTTGAGAATGTAATCCATGGCACTGAACTTAATGGCTTTAATGGCAAAATCATTAAACGCGGTAATAAAAACCAGTTTAAACCGATAGGGCCGGCATTTCTGTAATACATTAAACCCTGTTCCACCTTTGATTTCGATATCGAGCAATACAATATCCGGATCGTACTGTTTGATAATCGCAATGCCATCCGTTACTGAATCGGCTTCTGCAACCACCTCAATATCCTGGAAGTTGTCAGTCAATAGCTGCTTGTGCAGACTCCTGACATTCACCTCATCATCAATTATAACTGCTTTAACCATATTGTAAAAATAACACACTTTGTTAAGTGAGGTGATTTTTTTTGATGAAGTGTGATTAATATTGAATCAATCCACCATTTATGATAATTCTAATAAGCCTTTACCTTTTGCACCAAACCATCTTAATTTACGCCTGGCGTCATAGCTTCCATAACCGGTAAATATAATAGCACCCTTGTGCCAGACACCGATTGATTTGAGACATCTTCAATAAGAGGTTCGGGCAAGTTCTTATAATTGTTCTTAAGTATTTTAATGCGCTGATTAAAAATGGTGGTAGCCATGGATTGATGCCCACTGTTTAACTCGTTTTTAGTTTGATTAATCCCCACACCATTATCTAACACTTCCACTTTTAACCGGGACTGTTCATCTGTAAAACGAAGCGTAATCAAACCGGCTGTATCCATCTCTTTAACTCCATGCTTGATGGCATTCTCCACAAATGGCTGTATCATCATGGGAGGTATTTCAATGAATTCTGTTTCCAACTCTTCTGCCTTTTCAATTTGAAACTCAAAAGCATTATTCATGCGCATGCGCTCTAAGTGCAAATAGTTTTCAAGGGTCGCAATTTCCTCCTCTAAAGTGATTCTATCGGCCCCCGAATTTTTCAGAATGGAACGGGTTAAGGCCGCAAAATTCCCCATGTAACGGGCTGCCTTTTTGGCATCGTTGCGATACATGTAACTTTGGATACTTCCCAGTGCATTGAAAATAAAATGGGGATTCATTTGCGACTTCAGCAGTTTCTGTTTGAGTCTTTCCTGTTGTAAGAAGGCTTGCTTGTGACGTGTCACATATACGTAGATGCCCAGGGCAATACTTAGCACCAGAATTAATATAACGGCTGCTCCCAGGCGAATACTTTGATTTTTAATCTTGTTCTCTGCCGACAGCAGTTCAATGCGTTGTTCCTTTTTATGCGTTTGATATTCTACCTCCAGGGCTTGTAATTCACGGGCATTACGGGCCAGCATAATACTGTCCTTCCAATTCTGAGTTTCTTGCAAAGCCTGAACAGCACTGCTCCATTTACCGGTTTCTTGATACAATTCAAACAACGCTTCATTGATCAGTATCAAATTTTCGATGGAATGAATTCCCGAAGCAATACCTTTGGCCTTCATCAGGTAATCTACTGCCAGTGCATATTGTTGATCCGCTAGTTTGATCTTACCCAGATAGGCATTACATAAGGCCTGATAGCGGTCATTATTAAATTTAACATGTTCTTTCAACGCGAGCTTAAAGTATTTTTCTGCCTGAGGCAAATTCCCCCCAACAAAATAAGCCTGTCCGATAAGATGATCAGATACGGCTATCCCTTTGTAATACTTCAGATCGACTTTCAACTGTTTGGCCGCCCGAAAATAATACATGGCTGAATCGGGCTGATGCTGCATTAGACAGATCTCCCCCAATGTTCCATAATTATATGAGAGGGTGCGCTTATCATCCCGTTTCGAGGATAATCTAACGGATCGATTTGAATAGTATTTAGCCGCCTCATAATCTTTCTGAACCAAATAAGTGGCCCCCAAAGTATTCAGCGTGAAAGAAGCGCCTTTTACATCGCCCAGTATTTCCTGAAGAGCAAGGGCCTGGTGAAAATATTTAATCGCCAATGTATTGATATCTTGCTTGCGATAGGCCTGTCCCAGGTTATTATAGTTGTAAACCATTTGGGCACTATCCTTTAAAAGATGCGCCAATTCCAGTGATTGGGTATGGTATTGAATCGCCAGATCATAGTTTTCATCAAACCGCTCCTGCAGTCCCAATCGATCTAAGCCTTGCATCACTCCTTTTTGATAACCGCTTCGCAATGTCTGATCGATATACTCCTGTAATAATGGCTTATAGTATGCTTTGAATTTGCTTCGTTTCTTACAGATCAATAAAAAGAGCTGATCCATAGAGGCAGTGTCTAACTCCGTTTTTTGCAGTTCGATAAAAATACTGTCCCGAAGTTGAAGTATGGAACCCAGGTCTTCATTTGGTTGCGCATTTAGTAAGGTGCACGAAAAAAGCACCATAAGAATTGACAGGGTCAGCTTGGCGATATGACCTGATTTGATAACAGTCATCATTTAGGTTTGGTTTTGGCTAATGAGAATCACTGGAATGAATACTTCAGTCAAAAGTAAGCACAAAATGATTGAGAATGATACTAAATAGTAACAGGGAAATAGTAAGTATAAGTTAATAATTTTAAAGCCTTAACTTGTGAATAAAAAAATTCCAGTTCTATTAATATTCAACCCCATTCGGGGTTGTGCTTCTACTATTACATAATCCACGGGTTTCACCCGTGGATATTCAAATTCAATCCTTCCAGGATTACCCTTTTATAACCACAAAGTGGTACAATAGCTATCGTACTAATATTAATAACCCGGGGTAAAATCTCATTTCGTCACAACCCGGAATGGGATTGAATGTAAGTTCTTTGATTAGTGGACAATCTAATTATCCCTTTTTATCTGTTCCAGCAGATCTTCAATGGTACGCAGTTTCTGTGGGATTCCATTGGGGAATTTCAACACATATTCACGATTATTATTGGGGTAGATTTCTACCTGGGGATAATCTCCTTCGTCAACAGTGGTTTTGTAACCGGTGCGGTTCAAGGCCCGGTTCACCCATTTATATTCAATGCCTTTCCCCACCAGACGGATGGTTTTGAGTTGTTCCTTTTCTACTTTGAAAGTACCCGAATCATTATCAAAAATAATACCTTCCCGCTCAAAGAAACGCCTGAAACCATCAGCTAATACCAGATCTTCAGGTACGCCGGTTTCCAAATCACGTCCCTGGGCAAGCAACCAGATCTTATCAGCCAGCTGGAGGGCCAGATCTAAATCGTGTGTAGACAACAATATCCCTTTATTCTTCTGACGAGCCAGTCGTTTGAGCAGTTGAACCATCTCAATGCGACTGGGCAAATCAAGAAAAGCCGTAGGTTCATCCAGTATTATCAGTGGTGCATCCTGCACCAATGCCTTCGCCACCATTGCTTTTTGTCGTTCGCCATCGCTCATGCACATTAACTGACGGTTTTCAAAATTGGCCAGACCCACATCATGTATGGCTTCTTTTACCAGGGCTTTATCGTGTAAGGATAGCGTTCCGAAAAAGCCGGTGAAAGGTGTGCGGCCCAAAGCCACCAGGTCAAACACAGTCATGTTGGAAATCATCAGCTTCTCGGTTAACACCACACTGATGTGGCGGGCTAATTCTTTCCGGTTATACGTGTGCAAAGGTTTGCCATTCACCTTGATTTCGCCGCTTAAGCGGGGAATAAAACCACTCAATGTCTTTATCAAGGTAGATTTACCGGCCCCATTGGGTCCCAGCAGGCAGGCAAACTCCCCCTGTTGTAACTGCACATTGATGTTTTGGTGGATCAGGGTGGACTGCCCTCTTTTTTGAGTATATCCAACAGCCAGATTATATGATTCTATCAAAGCCTTCATCCTATGCATTTAAGCCGCTTAAGCGTCTACGTTTAATAATCACCGAGATCACAATGGGTGCACCAATCATCCCCGTCACCACATTGATAGGTAGTGCACCATCAAATCCCGGCATACGGGCAATCAAGTTACAAAACAAAGCTAACACACTACCGGCCAATATAACGGCAGGCATTAATATTTTCTGATCATTGGTCCGAAATAAGCCCTTCGTGAGATGCGGTACTGCCAAGCCTAAGAAAGCAATGGGTCCGCAAAAAGCAGTAATCACCGCCGTCAACAAACCGGTACAACACAGTATCAAAAGTCGTGTCCGTTGTATGTTTACCCCCAGGTTTTCGGCATAACTCTCACCCAATATCAATACATTTAAAGGTTTGACTAATAAGAGGCCACCAATTAAACCAATGAGAACAACCGGTATCATCACCCCAAGCAGTTCCCAGGATACATTGGCAAAACTACCTAATCCCCAAATCACATAAGCGTGCACATCCTCCTTGGGACTGTAAAACTTCATGACACCAATAATGGATGAAGCGGCGTAACCTACCATAATGCCGACAATCAGAAGAATGGTGTTATCTTTTAATGTGCGGGCAAATAATACGATGAGCAGCAAAATCATCATGGCACCAATAAAAGCGGCACTCACTACTGTTAAATGCCCCAGTAAACCCAGACTGCTAATGGAAATACCCAGGAAATTACCCGTCAGGAGAATCACCATGGCGACTCCCAGCCCGGCACCGCTGCTGATTCCTAAGATAGAAGGGCCAGCCAGAGGGTTACGAAACAAGGTCTGCATCTGCAAACCACCTACAGCCAAACCGGCACCGGCCAATAGGGCCGTGATGGTTTGAGGCAGTCGGGTATTCAGAATAATCGTATTCCAGGATGATCTGGAAGCTTCACCCCCCCCCAGAACGGACAATATCTCACCGAATGGAATTCTAATGGATCCCAATCCGATATTCAGAAAGAAGAATATTAGCAAGGCGGATACGAGCACTCCAAATCCCACAATCCATTTCATTCGCTTCTGCTCCATCCGTACTTTATTGCTTTAGATTAAAAAAATAAACAGAGTGATAATCCGGGTCCAATTCAGGATGAAAGGCATGTATCATATCGTTTAAAATCACATCGGGCTGCAGCACCCCTTTCTCATAAAACAGAGAAGTCGATGCATTGGTCATGATGACATTTTGTTCCTGAAAGGCTTTAAAATCGGCATAGCGACCGTCCATTTCACGAAAGGCGTCGTATGAAAACTCTCCGGGATAATTCACCACAAACAGCCAATAATCGGTTTGATGTGCGCGATCAAAAATCGTTTCAAAATCCAATGACAGGGATCCCGTTCCTTTCGAATCCTTATAGATGTAATTAACCCCGGCATCTTTTAAAAAATTGGCCATGTAACTTTCGCCCGCCGGAGTATACCAAACACCCTGGTATAAATGCCCGGTAAACACGGTTGGATGCTTTTTTGCTGAAGCGGCACTGGCTTTAGCTGCCAAATAATTCTGTTCCATGGTAGTAAAAAGGCCCACGGCTTGATCTTCGGCATCCAACAAAGCAGCGACGAACACCATCCATTCGGCCCGTCCCAAAGGTGTATGCTCTAAATAATCAGCATTGGTAATAATGGGAATACCCGCACTCTTAAGAGCTGAAAAATTATTATCCTTAAAAGGTGACACCATCACGAAATCAGGCTCCAGATCAACAATCACTTCAAAATCGGGACTGAAGGCCATGCCTACGTCACGTATCACTCCTGATTTTACTTGTTGTGAGATGTATTCATCAGAAATGTACTGCGATTCAGCTACCCCGCAGATAGTTGCTTTCTTATTCAGTAAATCGACATAGTTAATCATGGTAGAAGATAAGGGAATCCACCTGGTCACAGGGCCCGTGAGAATATGACCATTGGCTTGTGCTAATTTGGAAATAACGCTGGTATCGTGAACCAGATAAAAATGTTCCGCCTCTGCCTTTTCATCCCATGGATTATTGACAACCAACTCCTTGTATCCATCAAAATACTTAATTGAAAAACCCTTGGCATACTTGGGCTTGTAGATACGCACTGCTTCCGACGGATCGGAATTTTGTTTACTTTCTTTTTTGACTTGACAGCCTACTAACATCAGTAGTAGCGCACAAATAGGTACTATCGTTTTGATCATTTCTTTATCTCCCGAAAGATTAATGATTATTAAATGTTGTTACCAGGCAGGTTTTCCGGCTCTCCTTCCATTCATCTTCCTTCCCATCACATGTGACAGTGGTTTTAGTAATGAACAGCTCCGGCACCAAGTACCGGCATAGAATACGGCTACGGGTCTAGCTCAGGTCTTCCACCTGATTCCCTCTTTCCTCTTTAACGACACAATCAATCCTTGCACTAAAGTGGAAAAACCTGAATAACGCTGCAAACTTACGCTTTTTTATAGGAAAACCCTCCCCGATGATCAATCCGGGAGGGTAATTCTCTTTTAAAATACTATTATCGGAAAAGTGAATGTCCTAAATACCTGGCTGAAAAAATCCTTAGTCTACTTTCAGCTCATGAAGAGGGCACTGAAAAATATTAAGGTGTCATTCAGCCCCTTATTTCCATCCTGAAATTTTTCAGACTCCCATTCATCCCTCTGTAACCTACCCTGAAAAAATTCAGGTACACGTTCCACCCCTCACCGTACTCCCAGAAATCGCTCAGGCACCTGTTCATGTACTGTTGCTACAGGCCGGATTTGTTTTGGTTCCCATTCAGTCAGTGAACTCCACTCTAAAATTATTCAGACACCTTTTAAAGAAGGTGACACACGCATTGAAAAATTTCAGTTCTATCAATATTCAACCCCATTCGGGGTTGTGCTTCTTCTATTACATAATCCACGGGTTTCACCCGTGGTTATTCAACTTCAATCCTTCCAGGATTACCCTTTTATAACAACAAAGAAATTGTATCGAAATAACTTTTAATATTTACTGAAGAAAACTATTAATGCCTTACTAATGAAAATACTCTGTGCCCTTATTATTTTTATTTTTCTCCGAAACTCTGTGTAACAATTTGATGAATTATCAATTGTTTCTTTGAACACCACAGCCCTAAAATCAAATGGCTCACTGTATAACACCAGTGAGCCATTTTGACTAAATCATCTCTTTGTCTGTATACTCTTATAAAAAGGAGTAGCACTTTCCATATCTCACCATCTGATCGTGGTAGGATTCAGAATAATCTACTTCCACATCGGTGATATCCCCATTTGTATTAGTTACTGCTTGTAAAACAGGATTGATAAAACCCGAGTATGGAGCTACTTTTAGTTTCTTGTAACGCTCCAGTACTTCAGCATGAAGTTTATGTTCCACTTGAACACCATAGGTTTCAACTAACTTTTTAGCAGCCTCCATATCCCCTGTTGATTTGATGCGTTGTACTTCCTTCAACAATTTGGCAAACAACTGACGTAATGCGTCATGGTCATTTACTACATAGTAGGTTTTGCCCCCTTGCTGATACATTGTAATCGCATGGTTCTCTTTTCCGTGCTCGTAAACCCACTGACTGATCAATTGGCGATTGCGCATGTGGGCCTGCTCTATATTTTTCCCCGGCTCTACGCGTGCCAGTTGCACCATCAATCCATTGCGGATGTAGGAATTATATTGCGCTTTGGCCACATCCATATGCGGCACTAATCCTAATTCAAGCATTTTTTCATCCCCCATGAAGTAGAGGCCATACAGATCGGCACGTGTCTCTTCGATGACAGACCCATAAGCTTTCAAGTCCTCTTGTTTCACTCCCGGTAACATGATACCGGAACCATGCCCCAAACATTCATGCAGGTGGGTATGCAGGTTATCCGCTATTGCGCCGTAGGTTTTGTGCAATTGAATTTCTGCTTCGTCATAAGCAAATTCTTCAATCACACCCGAAGTCAATGAAGCCTGGTGATAGGCATGGGTAATATTATCTAGCGTGACCGATTTAGAACCATATTGCTCGCGGATCCATTCCGGATTGGGTAAGTTGATACCAATGGGTGTAGCAGGGTAACAATCGCCTCCCAACATCACTGCATTAATCACTTTCATACTGACCCCGGTCACTTTCTTTTTTCGGTATTGTTCATCCACCGGCGAACGATCTTCGAACCATTGTGCCTGCTCACTGATGACGGCCGCTTTTTGAGTTTCTGCTGCATCTTTAATATTTACCAGGCTTTCCCAGGTGGCTTTAATTCCCAGGGAATCGCCATATATTTCGATGAACCCGTTTACAAAATCAATATCTCCGGCTTGTTCTTTTAACCAGGCAATGTTGTAATCATCAAATAATTTCAAATCACCTGTCGCGTAATACCGACATAACAACTCGATGATCTGTTTTTGCTCTTCATTTTCAGCCACCTGCTGAGCCTTGCGCAACCACCCCACTATCTTCTCAATGGCAGCCCCATACAAGCCACCTACTCTCCACACCTTCTCAACCAATTGGTCGTTCTCTTTAACCAATTTAGAATTGAGTCCTGCTGAAATTGGTGCTTTATCACCTTCTTTTTGAAGTCCTTTATAATACTCTTCAACTTCACTTTGCGTCACATCTTCATAGAAATTATTAGCCGATGCATTCACCAAATCTACATCCATCTCCTGCGAAACACGCTTGGCGGCATAGTTGGGGTCAAATAATACCTTGTACAGCCATTGAAACAGCTCATCAGAGCGGTGATACCCCAAGCTCGTCAATTGCTCTTCACTCAAAAGTGCTAACCACCCCTTCAGATCGTTAGCAGTAAAAGCAGGCTTCAACTTATCAGTACTGTAATGGTGATGAAAACCATTGGAAAACCAAACCCGCTTTAGCAAGGTCTCCAATTGCCGAAAGGCTTCTCCTGTCACATTTTTCGCCTGCAAAACATGATAAATCAATTCCAGGTTTTTTCGCAAAGCCAGGTTATCCTGATTATTCTGATCCCACAATATATCTCGGCCACACAAAGCCGCTTCACTCAAATAATAGAGGTATAACTTCTTGGGAAGGGGTAGCTCATCAAAACCCGGTATGCGATAACGCAAAATCCTTATATCAGCAAATTGCTCCACAACGTATTGAAAATCCTTGTTCATCATCTGTCACTGTTTAAGGGTGCATTGGCACCTTTAGCGTTTCTTAAATCAATATCTTGCTTTAATTCCCAGTATCCCTTCTTAAAACGATAGGCATTGTATGAAAAATCGGGTCCGTAATAACGGTGTACTCCCCGGTAAAACGATTGGGCTGGCGCCAGGTTATCCATAACAATCATCTTAAGCTTGCGATCATAGCGCATCATCATAGTAGCCCCGGCCGAATACTTATAAATCATGCGATGACGCGTTAAACGACCATTTTTAAAGATGGATGATCCAAATCTTAAGCGGTTATTCTGGAAATACATCACATCCAACACCCGCGTCTTCACAAATTCATCATTTCCTTTATAACCTAGTAGCGTGTAATAAGTACGATCGCTCACTACTGTTTCTACCAAATCAATATAAACCGCACCGAACCATTTTTCGTTGGATAGGGAGGCCCGTTCAGGTGATCTGATTTTATTGGTCTGATCAATGAGGGAGTAGACTTGAGAGACATTGTTCTTTGCAGGTCTGATCACCGCGCCATAAAAATCATGTGTAAAACCCTCTTTTTGCACATTATAAGTACATATTTTCACTTTTTTATCCTGCGAAAAAAGGGTCTTCATCCGTTTAAACTGACGAAAGGCATTTGCCATCGTTGATTCGTCCAGCCAAAGTTGATTGAGGCGTTCCAAAATCATTCGGTTTATTGCCTCTTTCATTTCATTATTTGAGGCTTCACTTACCTCCTCAAAAAGACTTTTAAGCATCACATCATCACACATCAATATTGTTTCTGATTTATGGCCTTTACTAACAACAAGCTGATAAAATGAAATTTGATTGCGGACGATGGTCTGCAGTTGAAGCTTAAAATTTGGCAGCAAATCACCATTTGATCCATCCCTGTGTAACTCATCTGAAAAGTGATATACCTTAATTTCCGGCTGATCACAACATCGAATGAACCATTCAAATTGAACGGCATCCGGATAAGTGCCTATCAAATATCCGGCAACTTGTACTTTTCGATCATCCGACTGCACCCGGTAAATGGATTTTATGTGAGTCAATGCATCCCAGGCACTATCCGATCTTAGCAAATAGTTTTTAATAAACTGACTGATTTCTCCTACCTCGAACCGCTTCTTATTAATGTCACTGATGGTGTTCAATTGCTCCATCTGTTTTTCAAGCTCCAACACTTTTGGATCCTGTCCAACCACAATGAGATTGGAAAGAGCAATCACAAAAACCATAATTAACCTATACATATTTAGATTTTTAAATATTTCTATATCTTTGTCAATAAAAGTCGAAAATATGAAGATTTGGCATAAAATAAAAAAGAAGTTTACTTACAGAGTCCTGATCGGGATACTGATCGGTGCCGCCGGAGGCTTTGCGTACTATTATTTCGTCGGGTGTCAATCAGGCAGTTGTCCCATTACTTCCAATCCGTGGTCGAGTGTTTTTTATGGCTCAATAATCGGCTTGGTTTGGACTTTAAAATAATACCGTTTACCAAAAAAAATCCGATAACTATCGGATGAGCGATAAAAGATCGCTCTTTGATTGCGTATCGGCATTTACCACTAGTAATAAGCAAAATGTTTTATCAATCTTTTTGTTATACTATTGGTACAAAGTCATTATACACAAAGACCTTAAGGTTTTAAAAACCTTAAGGTCTAGCCATATCTTGATCAAACCAAGATTAATCCCAGTTCAATAATACTTTTCCGCAGTTACCTTCTTCCATCACATCAAATCCTTTTTGGAAATCATTAATGGAGTATTGGTGTGTAATGATCGGCGAAAGATCTAATCCGGACATCAACATCTGCTCCATGTGATACCAGGTTTCGTACATCTCACGTCCATAAATGCCTTTTAGGGTTAAACCTTTAAAAATAATCCGGTTCCAATCCACTTGTGTGGAAGATGGTAAGATGCCTAACAAAGAGATTTTACCCGAATTATACATATGCTCGACCAACTGATTAAATGCAACAGGTGAACCGGAACATTCCAAGCCGATGTCAAAACCAATCATTCCCAGGTCATCCATTACTTCACGCAGATTCTCGGTTATGGGATTCACGACACGAGTAGCACCCATTTTACGGGCTAATTCGGCACGATACTCATTCGTCTCTGTAGCGACTACATAACGTGCACCGGCAAATTTAGCGACTGCTACGGCCATGCTACCGATTAAACCCGATCCGGTGATTAAGACATCTTCACCAATCAGCGGAAACGATAATGCTGTATGTGTGGCATTTCCGAAGGGATCCATAATAGCTAATATTTCATCCGGAATAGAAGCATTAATCTTCATCACATTGGTAGAAGGTACTTTCACGTATTCGGCAAAAGCCCCATCGATATTCACACCAATACCAACCGTACGTTCACAAATATGCTGACGGCCACGACGACAGTTACGACAATGCCCACATGCAATATGGCCTTCACCGGTCACTCTGTCGCCTTCTTTAAATTCATTCACTTCACTACCCACCCGGGCCACGTGACCTACATATTCATGACCAATGGTCATACCTACCGGAATGGTATTTTGCGCCCATTCATCCCATTTGTAGATGTGTAGATCGGTTCCGCAAATAGCAGACTTCGACACTTTAATCAGGACATCATTGGGCCCAATTTCTGGTATTTGAACTTCTTCCAACCAAATACCTTTCTCGGCTTTGGATTTAACAAGCGCTTTCATCATTGTCATGGTCTCACTCTTTTAAAAACAACAATTCATTGTGATTCTAAATAGCAAAGTTGCAAAAGGAATCAAGAAGTACAACTGATATTTATCAAATT
>JAEINY010000101.1 GCA_016342595.1 Marinilabiliaceae bacterium | reverse complement strand
CGGTTCCATTAAAGAAAACTGAGAAGCAGTTGACATATTGTAATTAGGTGTTTCATATATCAGTAGGTTGCACCATTATAGTATTTATTTTCACCTGTTTTTTTTCACAATCTGAACTTCGACAACACCTAATCAACTCTTTTTATATAAGTGCTCTCCCGGTGAACCGGGATTACTTTTTTTCTACAGCCAAAAAAAGTAAACCAAAAAGGCCGCCGCTCAATTGCAATTAGGCGGTTCGCACATTGGTTGGCTGGTTACGCTATCGAGCATAATACGCAAAAATGAATACATTAAGTTGTTAATTATATAGCCGTGTATTCCGGTTGAAGCGAAGCAAAACCACCTCCGTGATCTCCATACGAAATTGTTTTTAGCATTTGTATTTTCCTCTGTGTGGCTCTGTGTTACAATTAGTTTGTATAAAACACACCCCTGGAATAATAAATACTATAATATGCAAATCATTCCACTAGTTAACACTTCGTTTGTTCTCCTGCTTCGTAATATTATATGAATCCTAAGATATTTAATTAAATAAATAAAATTTCACATCCTAATTGTTTTTCACTCGAGAGTAATCACCTAACTTTGCTTGAAGAGTTATTTATATATGTCAGACAATTCAGGAAAAATATTAAAAAGCATCCGGCCTGGCCGCATCGTTTGGCCCATAGCCATCGGTTTTGCAGTCACCGGATACCTCTTATATAAGGAATTTGATCCCTCGGTTTTATCCACCCTATCGTTCACTGCTCAATCTCTGTTCTGGTTTTTCATCTCTTTTGTGATGATGGCAATTCGTGACATGGGTTACATGATGCGCATCCGGCTATTGACCAATAATCAACTCTCCTGGCGCCAGACATTTAACACCATCATGCTTTGGGAATTCACCTCTGCCATTACCCCATCGGCGATTGGCGGCACCAGTGTAGCGATCTTTTTTCTGAACAAAGAAGGCATCAAAATCGGTCGCAGTACAGCGGTGGTGATGGTCACCTCTTTTTTGGATGAACTCTATTTCATTATCACGTTTCCATTGATCATACTACTTATTGGACGAACTGATATTTTCGCATTTGGTGATTCAATGGTTGAAGGATTACCGTGGTATCAAAATCAGTTCTTCCTGTTTGCCTTTATCGGCTATTTGGTAAAACTAGCATATACATTACTGATCAGCTATGGCTTATTCATTAACCCACGTGGGTTAAAATGGTTATTGTTGTGGGTTTTTAAACTGCCCATCATTCGCAAATGGCGGCCACAGGCCAACGAATCGGGTTCCGATCTGATTTCCACCTCACGTGAGTTTAAGAACTGGCCGTTCAAAAACTGGCTGAAAGGCTTTATTGCCACTGCTATTAGCTGGACCGCCCGTTATTGGATCGTCAATACCCTTATTCTGGCCTTTTTTGGCATCCATTTATTGGATTGGGATGATCATATTCTGATTTTTGGTAAACAATTAGTGATGTGGATCATGATGCTGGTCAGCCCTACCCCTGGTGGAAGTGGCTTTGCCGAATGGGTTTTTAAGGAATTCCTTTCTCACTTCATTCCGGCCGGAACCGGTGTAGCCATGGCCTTTGCCTGGCGTTTGGTAAGCTATTATCCGTATTTAGTCATCGGCGCAGTGGTTGTGCCGCGCTGGATACGTAAACACTTCATCAATAGATAATCCTATTTGACAAACCAATTCTTTTTTATGACTAATGGTAGTTACGCGGGGCATTCAATTCACTAACTTGCTAACCGTAAATGGTTAAGTAATGCCGCTAAAAAAGTTAGTATATATTTTCTTATTTTTGATGCTCTTGAGTGCATGGGGTTGTAAAAAGAAGGCTCCCTCTCAATTTCAATCTCAAACAACGGAGTCCAAAGAATTGCTCATCTATTGTGAGAATTCAATGGTAGCCCCTCTCTTAGAATTAAAAGAGACATTTGAAAAAAAACATGATTGCATTGTCCGCATTCAAAATGATTGTTCCCAAAACCTCATTGGCTTACTTAACTACTCGCAACGCGGCGACTTGTTTATCCCGGCTTCCGGTTCGGCTTTTTCTTCTTTAGCATCTAAAACTGATTTTCATTTAACCGACACGGTCTTTTTAGGATACAATCATCTGGTATTTATGGTTAAAAAGGGTAATCCGTTAAACTTTAATGGCCATTTGAACACCCTGCTCAAAAGTGGATATCCTATTATTATTGCCAATCCGGCAACCAGTTCATTGGGCTATGAAACTAAACAGGTGCTAACAGATGAAAAAATCTATGATAAAATTCTGAAAAATGTGGTAGCACTCACCTCCGATTCAAAAGGACTGGTTAAAAGCCTTCAAAATAACCAGGCAGATATCGTTATTAACTGGGCAAACACTTATTTTATTAATGGAAATAAAAATCATATCGATATAATCAGACCCTTATCTGCCTTCGACGAGCCGATACCAGTCTATGCTGCCTCTCTATCCTGCAGTCAGGAACCAACCCTGGCACGTGAGTTTTTAAACCTTGCCACATCAGTATCCGGAGAAAATGCTCTAAGAAAATATGGTTTTTCGAAAAGGAAGCCGATAATTTTCTAAATTTATATCGCAAAACAATGCGAGGATATAAACCTATTTTCTGTGAGCAAAGCCAATTTGACATTTAAATTTAAGTTTTTCAACGAGCCGATCATCAATAAGCTTTACCTCTTATTGACGGTTTTTCTCATGACTATTGCCGCCATCCTCACTATTGAGAATTACTTCGACCATGCTTATACTATTAAGTATAGAGAAATTATTCATAACCAAGAACAACAACAAAAACTTGAAAATCTTCTTGAGCGTAACTTATTAAACATCACCATTGCTTTTAAATCGTTTCCGTTTATTTCGCACCCGCAAGAGCTGGTGAATAACGAGAGCTACATTCGCGATCTAATAGAAAATAGTAAGGAAATCATTAATGTGATCGATCAGGGCGGTATAATCAACGACAAACGATCAGTCAATCTGCATACACAAGATGAAATAACAACTATCATCCAGTATCAAACAGATAAATACACGGGTGAAATTCCGGAAGTACAGGAATTAGCTCCTCGTATCAACGAACTTTACAAATTATCAAGCAGTATAGCAGATGTCATCTCATCCAATCTGAATAAGCCGATGCGTGACGAGGTGAAATTCAATAATGAGATTGGTTTCTATATGAAACAAGCTGAAGCCTCCTTTGCACGCATCAACGAAATTGAAAATAAAGTGTCGTATGATATCAACAAACGACTGGTTATCCTTAACAACAATAGTATAAATGTCATTACCCGCTACAGCAAATTAAAATACAGCTCACTCATCATCTTCACGCTTTTTGCAATATTCATTACTTACTTCCTGATCTCACAAATTCGTAATGTGATATTGTATCGGAAAAAGGCCGAAGACAATAACAAAAAATTACTGCTCGCCATTGAACAGAGCCCGATCTCAATCATGATCACGGACACACAAGGTAATGTGGAGTATGTGAATAAAGGCTATGAATCACTGTCCGATTTCTCAAAAGAAGACCTGGAGAAAGGCAATGCTAATTTTTTCAAGCTTCAGGAAGACGAAAATCAATTTGCGGGTGCCTTGTGGCAAACCATTCAGGAGGGAAATGTGTGGATGGGTGAAATCAGCAATAAGCGAAAGGACGATACTGTTTTTTGGGAAAAAGTATTAATATCTCCGGTCTGCAGTGAAGACAAGACCATCTCTAACTACGTAGCTATCAAAGAGGATATTACGGAAAAAAGACTGCTTACAGAATCACTTAAAGAATCAAACCAATCGCTTACCACCATTACCGAAAACCTACCTGTAGGTATATTGATTGTGGATGAGAATAAAGCAATTATCCAACTCAACCACACGGCCTCTAAAATAATGGGTTTCAACTCCATGAAGGAATCACTTGCACACATCAAAGGCCATAGCTACAATGAGTTTTTTAGCACCAGTAAAAAAGAAGAATATACCGATCCGCTTTCTGGCGTTAAAGTAACCTCACTTGAAGAACGCCTTGAGGTAAAAGAGAATAATATTTCACGCGAGATTATTAAAAATATTATCCCTATTACGCTGGATAATAATGATGTTTTTCTGGAAGCTTTTATGGATATCAGCGCCCAAAAAGAAATGCAGAAAAAAGAGGCGGAATCCAATAAAGCCAAATCGGAGTTCCTGGCCAACATGAGTCATGAAATTCGAACCCCGATGAATGGCATCATTGGTGCCACTGAATTACTGTCGAAAACCCGTCTGACCAAAGAACAAAAAAATGTCGTGTCCATTATTGGCCGCTCCTGTGATAACCTACTTAATATCATCAATGACATTCTGGATTTCTCAAAAATTGAGGCCGGAAAAATGAAGATTGAATCCTACCATTTCAATTTGCGCTCGACGATCGATTATTTGATGGATCAAATGTCATTTAAATCATTGGAAAAAGGCATTGAGCTGTTAAACGACATTGAAGACACCATCCCCCCTATACTCATAGGTGATGAAGGACGTTTGATACAAGTACTGGTTAATTTAATGGGTAATGCCGTTAAGTTCACCTCTGAAGGAGAGGTTGTATTGAAGGTAGAGGTGGAACAACAGGTAGGGACACATATCATGTTGCATTTTTCTGTTGAAGATTCAGGTATTGGTATCCCTAAAGATAAGCTTGAAAAGATATTTGAATCCTTTACGCAAGCAGATGGCTCTACCACCCGGAAATTTGGGGGAACCGGCCTCGGAACCAGTATCTCAAAAATGTTGGTAGAATTAATGGGTGGAAAAATATGGGTGGAAAGTCCAAACCCAAATTTCATGTGGTCAAAAGAAAATCCGGGATCCGTATTCCATTTTGCTTTGCCATTTATCATCGATAAAAGCCAAACAGCCTATGATTTAGATGTTGAGAAATTTAGTGCGATCAACACGCTGATTGTCGACAATCATAAAACCAATCTATTATTACTTAAAAAGACCCTGAATAACTGGGGTATCAGCTCTGAGACGGTGAATGATGAAAAATCGGCGCTTGATATAATTAGTGCACGTTCTGACTTTAATCTGGTAATCATCGATAGTCATGTATTTAGTAAGGCAGATGATAATTTCCTGAAAGAGATCAAAAATGCACAGGAAAACATCAAAATCATCTTGTTTTCATCTGAGAATAAATGGAAAACGCGGAATGAACACCAAGGTGTTGACAGCATTTTACAAAAACCAATTAAACACACGGAGCTATTTAGTACCATAGAAACACTATTTTCGGGCAAGTCAACAACAGGCCAGAATGGTGACGAAGAAGTCATCTCGTTTCAAGAACGCATCAAAGACAAGCACATCCTCCTGGTTGAGGATAACATCATCAACCAAAAAATAGCTGAAAAGATGCTGAGCCGTATTGGTTTGCAAACACACATTGCCACTAACGGAGAAGAGGCAGTGAAGATAATTGCAGAAGATACTGACTCCATCTATGAACTTGTTTTCATGGATGTCCAGATGCCTGTATTGAATGGATTAGATGCCACTCGTAAATTACGCGAGAACAATGTGACCACGCCCATCATAGCCATGACAGCTAACGCACTCAAAGGCGACCGTGAAGTTTGCATTGAGGCCGGAATGAACGATTATATTGGGAAACCTGTCAAAATGGATGACCTGGAGGCGATAATCGATAAATGGCTCTAGAGGAAAAGGTAAGGGTTTAGGGTATAGGGTTAGATTAAAAGGAAGATAGCTTGGGGGTATCAGGATAACAAGTTATCAACCTGAGGATATTACATGCCCCGACCTGCAATACTATTCAAATTTTCAAATTTACCATTCAGCACTACTCCATCTAAATTCATATTACACGCTGATTTAACAGCACCTTCTGTCGTATTAACGATGGGTTCGCCTTTGATGTTAAAAGAGGTGTTAATTAATGCCTTTATACCATACTGCTCATCCAGGTATGTCAAGAGATCAAACAGGTAACGATTTTGCTCACGACTGTTGATCACCTGAATTCTGGCAGTCCCGTCCACATGAACGACACCTTCAATTTCAGATTGTTTCTCTTTTGCAATCGCGAAGTCTAACAACATATATCGCCCCAAATGATGTACATTTTTTTGCCCAGAATAATAAGCGGCATTTTTCTCAAGCATTACCGGTGCAACAGGGCGATACCACTCCCGCTTTTTATGCGTCATACTTACTTTATCCGCTAACTTTTTAGAGTTGGCTAATGCTAATATACTTCTGTTACCCAAAGCTCTGGGACCAATCTCGCCATAACCATTACAAACACCAATAACCATCCCCTGCACCAAATTATCTGCACAAACCTTAATATCGTTCTGTGTATATTCCGGCGCAGCGAGGCTCAATCCCCAGTTATTCAGATAAGGCGATTGTTCATCCAACTTTCCATGCTTTAGCCACTCTACATAAGCAGCTGCTCCCAGAGAAAGACCACTATCCTCGCAACACGGCGGAATGAATACCTCCTTAAAAAGATTGCTTCCCACAAGTTGTGTGTTAGCGACAATATTTAATGCAGATCCCCCACTGTAATATAAGTAATCAGCACCCGTGCTTTTCTGAAGTGTTTCCATTTTAGTCAGGAAATCTCTTAAAAAAATATGGTGTAAGGTTGCAACTACATCTTGTAAAAACGGATCATCCGTAGACAGATGGGTTTTTGACCAGCCAAACAGAGCTTTGGCACTCTCAAAAAACATCTTTTTATTACCCCATACATTAGCAAAATAGTCATTTTGCATCAGCCACGACTCGATCTCTTGCCGATAGGTGCCATAAGCAGCTAAGCCCATCATTTTCCCCGGCACACTATTTTGCTCATTGTATTTCGCGCCAATGATTCCAAACACCAATGCATTAGCGTTAAAGAAACCGGATAAATATTTTAAGTCCCAGTGAAACTCCAGTGATTTCAATTGACCATTGCGGAATATCCAGTCCGAAAAGTTGCTCAAACTCCCCCCTCCATCAAAATGTATAAGAAGACTATTCTCCTTAAACTCTCCATAGAATGGTAAATTAGAACCCAAATGAGCCAACTCATGATTAATTGCCATGGCCTCATGCTCTTTATCCAACCACCAACAGCGGCCTTTCTCCGGCATGACGGATAATGTTTCATTCAGGGGGCCTTCAAAGCGAAACCGGCCACATGATGAGATAAAACTTCGGCCCACCACGTTATCTACAAACACTAAATCATAGTTCTGATTCGCCAATAATCCTTCTTTTTTTAAAAGGTCATAAATGTGGCGAAACAGTTGATTGTCGTGCTTATTACGAGTCTGCCGTTCCAACGTAAGGTGTTTAATCACCTTTCCCTGATCCATTAAAGTAATGGCATGATCGTGTACATAAAATGGCGTATCACTGTTGATGCGATCCTGAATCCCATAAACAGCCAATGTAGGCCTGGAGCTATTCATAAATATCTAGATAAAAAACTGGGCAATAATGGTCATGATTAAAAGCAAAGCAAAGAACGTTTCCTGCCAGAAAGTACGGCGAATGGCATTAAAAAAACGACTTATTACTATCGCTGATCCGATGGCAAAAACAGGGATGATTTCCAGTGAAAAATATGGCGTAATGGCTGCCAGCATCGATAAGACGATCAACCAAATAAAGATACGATAATGCTTACGCGATATTATTTTGATGATTGGTAAAATCCGGACAACTAACAAGATGGAGATGAATACCAAAAAGATAATCACTCCATTATAAACCTGAGATATCAGGGAGTGTTCGAAAAAAGCAACCGGCGACACAAAGTTTTCAAAAATCAGTTGGAAGAACCAGGCTTGTTTATCAATGAAAAAGTAATATCCAAAAGCAAACAAATAAGGTAAAAGCACACCAATGAAAGAAGCCACTAAGGACCGAAATGAAAAGAGCCTTAGAATAAACATGGCCATCCATAAAAATGGCAGGAAGAAAATACCTTTGGCATAAAAAAGCGTCCCCACGGATAACCAAAAAGCAGCATCAAAACAATAAGCCATGGGCTTACGATGTCCATGAGCTGTAAACAATCGTTCTATGGAAAGTAAAAACAATGGCGAAAAAAACCAGACCGGATGCAGATTCTGCACCAACTGATAACCACTCACCAGAAACAGATAGATCATTCCCGGCAGTGCCGTTTGCCCTTGCGACAAACTATATCTGTTGACAATGCGGTTAACACCCAGCATCATGATGAGCGCCATCAGTAAACTAACCGAAGCAGCAATCAACTGATTGCCTTTTAAAACCTTCAGCACCAAACCCCACAAAGGCATGGGCGTTTGATCAAAAGGAAAACCCGGCATTTGAACAGACAATAGTGCTTTGGCCCACAATCCAATTAAGAAAAGGGGCAAAAGAGCTAATGCAGCTAAACTATTTCGATTGACCGTTTTTAGTAACATGTACTTTTAGTAGTCAAAAATTCAAATTAATACATGTGATGATGAAAATCTATGAATCCAATTCCACCATCACGAGTTATTGATATCTGCAATTTATTTTTTTACAAGTCGAATCCAATATCGCTTCTAAAATACTTTCCGGCATAATTGATTTTGCCGGCATTTTCGAAAGATTGCTTCAAAGCCTCTTCTTTCGTCGCTCCATAAGATGTCAATGCAATGACACGTCCACCATTGGTTACCACCTCTTCATCTTTTTGAGCCGTACCCGCATGAAAAACAAGACCATTTGTAATTAAATCCAATCCTGAAATCACTTTACCTTTTTCATAAGCTTCGGGATAACCGCCTGACACCAACATAACTGTGGTAGCACTACGCTCATCAATATCCAGGGTTTTAGTACGCAAGTTTCCGGCCGCCACCGCTTCGAACAGATCCACCAAATCAGATTTGATACGAGGGATTACCACCTCTGTCTCCGGATCACCCATGCGCACATTGTATTCAATAACAAACGGGTCTCCGTCTATATTCATCAAACCAATAAAAACAAAACCTTTATAAGGGATATTGTCTTTGGCCAATCCTTCTACCGTAGGAACCACAACACGATCATGCACCTTCTTCATAAATTCATCACCGGCAAACGGAACCGGTGAAATGGCTCCCATACCTCCTGTATTTAAGCCTGTATCCCCTTCGCCAATTCGTTTGTAGTCCTTAGCCTCCGGGAACACTACATAACCATGCCCATCGGTCAATACGAAAACAGAAAGCTCAATACCTTTGAGAAACTCTTCGATCACTACCGTATTACCAGCATCACCAAACTTACCGGCTAACATGGCCTTCAATTCCGTTTCAGCCTCTTGCAGGTCATCTAAAATCAAAACCCCTTTACCGGCCGCTAAACCATCGGCTTTAAGTACGTAAGGTGCTTTCAAGGTTTTCAGGAATGCAATTCCCTCCTCAATATTATCATTGGTAACTGATAAGTAACCAGCCGTTGGGATATCATGTCGTTGCATGAAAGCTTTGGCATATTCTTTACTGCCTTCCAAACGCGCCCCTTCCTTACCGGGTCCAATGACAGGAATGTGTGCTATTTGCGGATCATTTAACACAAAATCTTTAATCCCCCGAACCAATGGCTCTTCAGGACCCACCACAATCATATCGATGGTGTTATCAAGCGCAAAGGATTTGACAGCCTCAAAATCATTGGGATTAATATTCACATTTTCACCCATCTGACTGGTACCCGCATTACCAGGTGCAATAAACAATTTAGTCAGTTTTTCACTCTGAGACATTTTCCAGGCTAAAGCATGCTCGCGTCCTCCTGATCCTAATAGCAATATTTTCATTTCCCGTTATTTATTATTTTATTTCTCTAATTTCCTAAAAACAAATCCCTTTTTCAAGAGGGCATCCAAACTAGCTGGCAAGGCATCCCGCAAATTATTCCAGGCTTTCTTCGAATCATGAAACACCAAAATGGAACCCGAACGTGTGTATTGGATCACATTAGTAGCTACTTCATGTGCTGATAGCCGATTATCGTAATCCATTGAAAGCACATCCCACATCACAATTTTCGAAAACTGTTGTTTCAACTCCTTCATGTACCAGGGATATAATTGCCCGTGTGGCGGACGAAATAATCCATCCGGTATATATGCTTCTGCTTTCCGTATGTTTTCAAAATACTGCCCTCGTGAACATTTCCACGCCGGCAAATGATTGAATGAGTGATTTCCCACACTATGCCCTCTCTTCAGGAGTTCATCTAAAAGAGCCGGTTGACGCTGCACATTCTCTCCCACGCAAAAAAAACTGGCTTTAATCTGATATTGATCCAACAAATCAAGCACCCAGGTGGTTTCTTTCTCCACCGGGCCATCATCAAAGGTCAGATACACCTGATCAGACTCATTCTTTATACGCCAGGTAGTACCGGGAAATAAATTTCGCAGCACTACCGGCGGTTGCACCTTTAGATTCATGACTTCTGGTTGTGAAACTACTCTTGTATAAACTGAAGACGACTAACGACCTTTTCGTAATCCGACTCCAACAATTTCATCAACTCCTCACGTTTTTGGCTTTGTGCCATTTTCACTACTTCGAAATAGATGGCCATAGCGCGTTCCATCTCTCGCGAAACGGCTTCTCGCTTATTGGGTGGTAAGGATGAGAAATAGTTCACTTCAGCCATGTTATCCAAGGCCAATTCTTTCAATATCTCATCTCCTTTTTCGAGTTCACCCAAGCGATAATAACTTTCGGCCAGGAAGATACTGAAATAATTATGCGGTACCGATTTCGGATTCAGCACTTCCATGGTTAAGTCCAATATGTCTTTAGCTTTCTCCTTTTTATCTTCATCAATCAATGTCTGCGCTAAACGCGACATGTTATTGCGGATGTTGGTGGCCATGCGTAAGTGATTTTCATCCAGATATACCTTTGGATTCTCAAAACCACCCCATTTAAACTTGTTCATGACATTATCATACATCTTTTCAGAATCCACACGCCCATATTGTCCATCGTTACGTTTCGTCCGGATCGGTACAACCTGATAAGCGAACCCTTCCAGCTGGAAGTAATCCTGCATGCCTGCATAGTTATCTGATCCAACAGTTACCGCGTAATAAATCGGACGATTCCAATCATTATTACTCACCAGGTCAAGGATCATCAATTCATTTTTCAGAATCACATTATTCTCTTTGCTACTCAGGTCTATCTTTACTTTATCAGTAATCAAATGAGCTGCTGACTCAGACACCATTCCTTTTTGAAGGACCTTCAAACTATCGGCCTTCACATATAATTGCGTTGAAGGGATGTACTCAATGCGTCCGCTATACTCCGGCACTTGTTTGGTCTTAGGATTCTCACTGGCTACAAAATTGATGGCATCCTTTAAATCAACTTCACCCTTCACCCGATCGAATACGTAAACCATATCTCGCGTACCGGTCACATATTGATCATGCTCCAATGAGAATGGCATCGGATCTGACTTATAAGCCTTGCGCTTCATTTGATCAATGTACCAATCGGTTTGCAGGTAACTCAAGTTACACACACGCACATCTGTTCGAATACCTTCTACCTCCTGGGCATACCACAATGGGAATGTATCATTATCACCATTGGTAAACAAAATGGCATCATCGGCACAACTATTCAGGTAATTATGGGCCAAATCACGGGCCACATAACGGTCTGATCGATCGTGATCATCCCAGTTTTCAGAGGCCATGATACCTGGCACTAAGATCAAAGATGCTGAAGTTGCTAACAAAGCAGAAACAGAACCCGGGGCATATCGTTTTAATAAATCTACAATAGCCAACACACCCAGCCCGATCCAAATAGTAAAGGCATAGAACGAACCGGCATAGGCATAATCCCTTTCACGCGGCTGAATAGGTGTTTGATTCAAATACAACACAATGGCCATTCCTGTAAGAAAGAACAACAACATCACAATCCAGAAACTTTGCTTGCCTTTTTTTCCACGTCGGTATTGGAATAATAATCCAACGATTCCAAGAATCAAAGGCAGCATGTAATATTTATTTCGCGCTTTATTGTTTTTATAAATATCCGGCAATTGGTCAATATCCCCATGTCTGGCATTATCAATAAATGGAATTCCGGTAATCCAATTTCCTTTATTGAAATCCGTATCTCGATGTCCTTGCATATCGTTTTGTCGGCCGGAGAAATTCCACATGAAGTAACGGAAATACATATAGTTTACCTGGTATCTCCAGAAGAACAACAAATTCTCACCCAATGTAGGTACTGAAATCGTTTTTGCTCGTCCGTATTCATCGGTCACATTCACTTTACGACCTTTCATGTTCGTCCACCCCTTGTATTCATTGATGTGATGCCCTTCCCGGCTATACATCCGCGGAAATATGGTGGTTGTTTTATCGTCAAACTTATATTGCGGCTTGTAATAGACTGTTTTGTATTCACCATCTTTTTTGATGCGTACCGGACTTCCTTGTTCTTTTTGCATCGCGGCACGATCCAAGGGTGAATTGAAGTTTTGCCCAAAGAACAAGGGACGATCCCCATATTGCTCCCTATTTAAATACGACATCAGGGAGAAAACATCTTCAGGTGAGTTTTGATCCATTGGCGGATTAGCAAATGAACGAATCACAATCATGGCAAACGAAGAATAACCAATCATGATCACCGCCACTGATACAATAATAGTATTCAACACCACCATTCGCTTTTTGTAGGTATACCATGTACCGGCGACTAAGGCAACCAATAATAAAACGGTATAAAAAAGAGCTCCGGAATTATATCCGAACCCAAATCCATTCACAAACATTAACTCAAACCAACTGGCAAGTTTTACTACACCGGGAATAATTCCATATAAGATACCCCCCAGAATCACACCAGATAACAAGATGGCCTTGATGGTATTATTACGATTCACCTCATACATTTTGAAGTAGTAAACCATTACAATCGCCGGAATGGCCAACAGGTTCAACAAGTGAACACCGATGGAAAGTCCCATGAGGTAAGCAATTAATATTAACCAGCGATTGGCAAAAGGCTGACCGGCCACATTCTCCCATTTCAAGATAGCCCAGAATACAACTGCGGTAAAAAGCGATGACATGGCATATACTTCACCTTCCACAGCTGAAAACCAAAAAGTATCGGAGAAAGTATAAGCCAAAGCTCCCACTAATCCACTACCCATCACAGCCCATGTGCGCCAGATAGGAGGTTCCTCTTCACTGATATAAATCTTTTTAGCCAGGTGCGTAATGGTCCAAAATAAAAACATAATGGTAAAGGCACTGGCCAAAGCCGACATAATGTTAATCATTGCTGCTACGGCTCCTGCATCGGGTGCAAATAACGTAAAGAATCGGCCCATGATCATAAAGAAAGGCGCTCCCGGAGGGTGTCCCACCAACAATTTATAGGACGTGGAAATAAACTCACCACAATCCCAGAAACTGGCAGTGGGTTCAATGGTCATACTATAAACAGTTGCCGAGATAAAAAAGGTCAGCCAACCGAAAATAAGATTCAAACGATTATATTGCTTCATAATGATTAATTTTCAATACTATATAACAAAATCTGAAGAAGCTGTTTTTTGCCAATTTCAGACAATTGCCAAAAATACAATTTTTTATACAACAGGTCATTATTTTCACCCTCCCTATACAAGAGAAAATAAGATTAGTTTTCTCAAGCTAAGTACTATTATTATTTCAATTCTGATAAGCCCATTTGTTCATAGGCCACATTCAGTTTTTCATTTAATGCCGTACTTCCAACAGAACTACTCAACTGGCTCAATGTTTTTCCCTCTTCCAGAGTTTGCTGAAACGTCATGGCCATGCTATTCTGATCCCTTTGCGACAACCCAATAAACCAGGAGAGATCATTGAGATGTAAATCAACCAAATACCCTGTTAAACGTTCGGCTTCCCCTTTTTCACCGGCTTGATGCATTAATTGTATATAAACAAGATTGCCTTCTGCCTTTGGCATTCGTTCAACCGGCATCTCCCGATTGGCCTTATGAATCACTTTAAGTGCGTTCTCTTTCTGACCATCCTCTATCAAGTGCTCAAGCAACACATTAACCGTTTGACGATATTTCATGATGTCAAAATTACGTCGGCAGAAATGGTCATAGTACGAACTGTTGGCATCTCCCATTTGTATGTTGTTCATAAATGATTGATACAACACACCGGTTTCTATGAATGGTCCGGATCCATCACTTTTACTATAGGGTAATAATTGATAAACCAATCCTTCATGCCGCAAATAATTATCCATTCCCAAAAAGATGGCCGGATCAACACCTATGGTAAAATAAACGGGCTTTTCCCAATTATTTGTTGCCAACAGATCCAATAAAGCAATGTCATTCTTATACAATATATTTTTAGGACAACGCCATAGTAATGTATCACCGGAAACAGACGGCAGGAAAAAATTACTCACCGGTGAATAATCGATTTTTTTACCATTTTGCAATGGCAACTTCGTTTCAGCATGTTCACTCCCGATGAATTTAACCACCTGCTTCAGGTGTGCAAACTCCTGGCTTTTGGTCATCAACAATGCGTTATCCAATTCACCGGTCTTGTACCGATCTTTATTGATAGAAAGCGGCATCGATGATGTTCCATTCACGGGTTTATACATCTGACGGATACACCAATCAGCGCCCATCAATCCATAATTAATGACACGTACATCGGTGCGATAACCTTCCACTTCCTGAACATACCAAAGCGGATAGGTATCGTTATCGCCATAGGTAAACAAAATGGCATGGGGGTCGCAAGCCGACAAATAGCTGCGGGCCATATTCAGCGCAAAAGATCGATCGGACCGGTTGTGATCATTATAGTTCTGCGAGAGCATTACTCCCGGAATGGCCAAGGCCAGGAGCATCCATACCAGTACAGTTGTGAATACACTCCTGGTTTTTCGAAACATCCAGTCAGACACTGCAAAAGCTCCGATGGCCATAAAAATGGCAAAGGCATAAAAGGAACCCACAAAGGCATAATCCCTTTCGCGCGGTTCATAAGGCGTCTGATTCAAATACAAAACAATGGCAGGTCCGGTAACAATCATCAACAAACCAATAACCGCCAGGTATTTCTTTCCTTCTTTCCCGGCACCAATTAAAAACACAATACCCACCAACCCCATCAACAAAGGCAGTAAAAAGTATGTGTTACGGGAGGCATTGTTCAATTCCAGGCTGTGCAATTGATCCCTGTTACCCACCAGGCTTTCATCTAAAAAAGAAATCCCGGTGATCCAATTGCCCTTTACCAAATCGCCATGTCCCTGTTCATCATTCTGACGACCCGCAAAATTCCACATGAAATAGCGGAAATACATGTGATTGATCTGATAATTCAGAAAGAACCGGATATTGGCAAAAACGGAAGGTTTTTCCTTACTGTCGGGATCAATGCCCGCCCACTGACTGTAACCATATACATGAATGGGCTGACTACTGTGCAAGCGGGGAAATAACCCGCACCCTTGTTCGTCATACTCATACTGATCGGCTTTTTTATAGGTTTCGTATCTGTTAGCCGCCGGCCGATAAGCTGACTTGTATAACAAATCCTTTGACTCGGCATTAAAATAAGGCCCATAGAATAAGGGACGATCCCCATATTGCTCCCGGTTCATGAAACTATCAAATGAAAATACATCGGACGGATCATTCAAGTTGATAGGAGTATTGGCACTGGCACGGATAATAATCATGGCATAGGACCCATATCCGATGAAAAACACCAAAAGGCAAAGAGAAAGCGCATGACTTACATGCCGTTTACCGGCCGTGCGAAACACCGCATAGAACAGACCACCAAAAAGAAGAACTGCAAATACTACTAACCCGGTTTGAAAAGGTAAGCCCCAACTATTAACAAATAACAACTCTAATTTATCGGCTATCCACAGACCATTCTGAATAAATCCAAATAAAATAACAATGAGTATTCCACCTCCTATCACTAGTGATTTACCGAGTAATTTCCATATAAAGGTGTTGTTTTGCAACAAAACAAGTAAAACCAACACTGGAATAATCAAGAGGTTTAGCAGATGAACCCCCACCGACAGCCCCATCAAATAGGCAATAAGCACCAACCATTTAAAACTTCCGTTTTTTTGGGTGTGACTCTCTTCCCACTTTAATATGGCCCAGAAACACAAGGCGGTAAAAAATAAGGAGAGCGCATAAACTTCAGCCTCCACAGCAGAAAACCAGAACGTATCGGAAACCGCAAAAGCGAGGGCTCCAATGGCTGAAGGAACGGCAGTGCGCAGCAAAGAAACCACATCATCAACAACAGGCTTAAGAATACCTTGTAAAATATGATGCGCCGAAAAATACAACAACATGACCGTGCCAGCCGATGCTAACACAGACAGCAGGTTGGCCATAAAGGCCACTTTGGAGGGATCAGGTGCAAACAGCGTCAGAAAACGGCCCAACAGCAAATAAAAAGGAGCCCCGGGTGGATGCCCGACTTCGAGCTTAGCCATACAAGCAATAAATTCACCGCAATCCCACAAGCTAACTGTGGGAGCCATTGTTGAAAGGTATAATAGAAAAGATACTAAAAAAAGCGTCCAGCCAAAAACAAGATTCAAGCGCTTGTTTGTCTTCATATCAGATATTCGGTTATTTCAATTCAAAAAACCCTTAAAGATAATCCCATTACACAAAAAACAATAGCCAGTACTCAGAGAATGGCAAAATAATAATACCGACATATAAAAAAACAATCATCCGACAACTTCAAAAGGATAAGAATTACATGAACTTAGCATGCAAAGCCATAATTTATCGTTCATTTTTTTTTAAAAATTCTTGCAATGCGTGAAAAACTATATATCTTTGCATCGCTTTTAAAACAAAAGCCACCGGAATGTCTCATGGTGTAATGGTAGCACAGCTGGTTTTGGTCCAGCTAGTCAGGGTTCAAATCCTTGTGAGACAACAAACTTCTCTTTCACGAAAGAGATTTTAATCAGGTATTGTCTCATGGTGTAATGGTAGCACAGCTGGTTTTGGTCCAGCTAGTCAGGGTTCAAATCCTTGTGAGACAACTTATAAAACACTTTCCATATATGGAAGGTGTTTTTTTATGCCCTACACTCAATAGCCTTTAGTCTTCGTTACAAAATAAACTGATGATTTTAGTGCTGTGTTGTTCAAAAAACAAGTTTTGAGTTATTTGATAATTCATCAAATCGTTACACAGAGTTACGGAGGAAAACAAAAACAATATGGGCACAGAGTATTTCATTAGTAAGGCATTACTATTTTTTTAAAACTCTAAAAGCTCTTTGACCGTTTCCTTTTCCTGAACTTTGCGCTCTTCGTGTAACACTTAAAAAAACACGCAAATCCAGTCCGGTTATTCCGTCACAATTCCTTAGGATCATCCTGAACCAGGTCTAATTTGGAACTAATACATCTGAAAATAGATGAATTCAATTTTGCCTGAATCAAATAACTGCACAAGGTCCAAAAATTGAATTGTTTTTAAGCACCTACTTTTTAACCCTGACCAAACGGGTTAATACGAAGAAAAAACGTGCGGATACTCAAGCGAAAGCGGCCAAACCGGAGCGAACAGGTCCTTTTATTAAGCGAAACGGGTCAAACCGCAGCGAAATGAACCATTACCCGGTTCGGGTGCGTTTCGCTGACGTTCGGCACCATTTCGCCCGGGGAAAAACCTTTTCGCGATGAGTGCGAACCTTTTCGCTGTGAAAACTTACTGTTCGCGATGGAAGTGGCGTATTTCGCGCCGGTAGGTATTGTTTCGCACGCTCATGAATGCCTTTCGCCAACGTCGGGAGTGGTTCGCCCTTATTTTATCCGGATAGCTTCCGGTATTTCCCTATTCCATCATCCGATCAAGCAATTGCTTCACCCGCTTTCCATCCCATTTGGCTGCCCCTTGCTTTTTCATGACTATTTTTCCTTGTGGGGAGATCAGGAAAGTAGCAGGTATACTTCTTGAATAAAACACTTCAGGTACTTCTTCATCTATCACATAAACAGGCAGGCTATACTTCTTCTTTTTCAGAAAAGCTGACAATTTTTCGGCTTCTTCATGACTGGCCAAAACAAACGCTACTTTATCACCATATATATCATATAACCTTTGAATAGATGGTATCTCGGCAATACAAGGCGGACACCAGGTAGCCCAAAAGTTTAAAAACACAGGCCGCCCGAAAAACTGATCCATCTTTATCCGATTTCCCGCCAGATCTTCTACCTCCCAATCCAGCTGCTCCTTTGACACAAAGGTCACTTCCTCACTCTCTCGCGGCTGAAACAGGCTATACCGGATAATCGTCGATGATACAACTCGCCTTGAAACAGGAAATATCATGGAAATGAGTAAAGCCGTAAATAATAAATCAAAGGCAATTCCCACTACCGTTTTTTTTCTTCGATACTTATGCCATTGATCGGCTAAAGAAAATTTCTTCATACAAAAAAATAAAATACACTACCAAACAGGTTTCCAAAATGACTTAAAGGTTTTCTCACCGGATGCCTCCACCTCAATTCTCACCCAATTGATTTTTTCCAAATTACCCACCTTATGTCTGAACTGATGGAAATCCAGTGTCAGCTGATGCGCAGTTCCCGGCGTTAATGTAATTGGAAATACATCTTGCCCATCGCCGCCTTTAATCCGAAACTTCCGGGACTTCTTAAAGGGTGATCCAAAGGCCAAAATTGATGCCAAAAATGTATGACTCTCTTTGGTCTGATTCAAGATGGAGATTTTCAGCATCTGATGCCGTGTTTGTTTATTCCGGTGTAACCGTAAGGAGACCCACACGATGGACGGTATCAATTTCAGAAACCACCCCTTTTTCACCCCCACATAAAAAACCAACACCAAAACCATCATCAACACCAGGGAAGTGGTGCCCGGCAGTTGCTGATCCCGTTGATGTTCCCTTTCAATCTCGGCCAATGGCTTGATCGACACACCATCCTGACTCCATTCTTCCTGTTGCCCGATCGCCAGGGACTCCTGTCTGTTCGACACCTCTGCGCCCCTGCTACAGATTTGCATCAGCACAACAAATGCAAAACCTATCAAAATAATGGTTCGATGACGTAAATAGAACGCCTTAAGTTGTTGAATTAGTGATTGTATATTCATTATAATATGGGAAAATCCTGTAATCCTTCGTAATTAATGTAAAATTCACCACCGGCTTCTGGCCTACCCATCTCTTCGTCGTTCTCTCCATTGGCATTGGCAATACCCACACTGGCAAATAAACAAGTGGCTTGATGTTTTGCAGCATGCTTCAACACATCTGCAGCAACATGCGGAAACAAAATTCCCTTTTTCGGATAAACCGTTGTGCGAACGACGATAAAATAACGCTTTCCTTCTTTACGGGCCAATATTTGAGGATTCACATCCAACTCCTGACGTACATTGAGCACCTCATAACCCTTATCCACCATATCTTTATAAACGACTTTGATTCCTAAAAAGTGTAACTCTTCAGCCGTCATCACCTTACCTTTTCCCATATATAGATTGTTATCCGGCAAAAATGGGATAAATAAGCGGAAAAGAAAAATGTAGTGGCAACGATTCTAACGCCCTTCTTTACAGGGAATCAAGGAACCCGTTTTCTTTAACACTGTTTAAGGATAGGCAACGAAATTTCTTATTAATTTTGCAGCATGATTTTTTTAGTTTTAGGGATAGTATTGGCACTGGTCATTGCACTGGTGATTTCTCGTCACACGGATAATGACAGCGAAGATGAACAACCCGCCGCAGAACTTCCGGACGATTGCTGCGGTGCTCATGAAGTATGCGAAAGCGATAGCTTACTTAGGAGTGATGACAAAATTGAGTATTATGCCGATGAAGAGTTGGATGACTTTATAGGCAAGGAAGCCAGCTACTATGATGACAAGCAGATTGAACTCTTTCGGGAAGTACTTTACACCTTAAAAGAGCGCGAAGTGGCTGGCTGGCTAAAGAGTTTACAACTACGCAATGTGCACCCACCCCATATCATCCGGGAAGAGGCATTAATGATTGTGGCAGACCGGAGAGGGCTGTAGCCCCCAAGCTATAACCCCCATGCTATAATCCCCAAGCTAAAGCTTGGGGTTACCCACTACTGTCCCGATATTTTCACCTGCTAATACTTTGATCAGGTTACCTTTGGTATCCATATCAAATACCACTATTGACAAGTCATTCTCTTTACACATTGTAGTAGCTGTTAAATCCATGATTTTTAAGCCCCGATGATAAATTTCATCAAATGTGATTTCATCAAATTTTGTAGCCGTTGGATCTTTTTCCGGATCAGCTGTATAAA
>JAEINY010000100.1 GCA_016342595.1 Marinilabiliaceae bacterium | reverse complement strand
GGGCAGTTTATCGGCGTGATATTTATATACCGGTTGTCCACTATATTCCGTTGGACCTGATAGTTCCTCATGATTCTGTATCAAGATACCATTATGAATCACCGTAATGTAGGCAGGTGATTTCAAGGATTTATCAGCGTTAAAGCGAGGCGCTGTAAAAAATATATCATAGGCTTGCCATTTCCCCGGAGGACGGCACGCATTCACCAAAGGAATATGCTGTTTATAGATACTTCCGGCCTGACCATTATAATAGGTTTCGTTGTTGTATGAATCCAAAACCTGTACTTCATATTTCCCCATCAGGAAAACACCACTATTTCCGCGTCCCTGTCCTTCTCCTTCTACCTTTTTGGGAGTACGCCATTCCAGATGTAACTGAATATCCCCAAATGCTTGTTTGGTTTGAATGTCGCCCGTCTTCTTCTCCACAGTAAGCGCCTTTGTTGTTTTCCATTTAAGGCCCTCCTTATTTCCGTGTTCCCACTTATCACCATCCGCTTTACCGGCATAAAGAATGATGGCATCACCAGGTGCCTTATTGCTTTTGGCTGGTGTGACCACCTCTGGCTTGCGCGACCAATCCTCAGTATCCCTGGGAGCTTGAGCGTGACTATTACAAAATAAAACGAGTGATAATGTTATTAGAATAATGTATTTCATTGCAATGCTTAATTAAAGATTAGGTAATGTCCATGGTGCCCGGTAGGTAGGCATGATCAACTGATTGGCGGCCTCATTTTCGATGAATCGATTCTGTTTAGAGTCCCAGAGGAGTTTACTTTGCGTGCGGTAAGCAATATTACCCATGTGTGCTACCATGGCCACATCTTTACCCACTTCAACTGAGGCATTGGGCGTACCACCATGTTTGATGCAATCTAAAAAGTTCCGAACATGATTGGGGTGATCTCTGCCATCTCCTGAAATACGAGGGACGGGATCGATTTCAGCCTTTTTTCCGGCTTTCTCCTGGATCACTTCCCAGCCTCCCCGATCGACTACCAAAGTACCCATGTCGCCAATAAAGGCTACACCATGCCCCCGTTTGTAAGGCCCCATATCGATGCCAATAGCATGTTCCCACTGCAGCATAAAATCATCAAACTCGTAAATGGTCGTTTGAGTATCCGGTGTCTCCATGGCTGCTTTATCGATGCTATAATTACCACCCATTGCCATGATGGATTTGGGCGTTTTGGCTTTCATGCCATAGAGTGCAAAATCGAGCAAGTGAACACCCCAGTCTGTCATCAGACCACCGGCATAATCCCACCACCAGCGAAAATGAAAATGAAACCGGCTGGGGTTGAAAGGCCGTTTGGCAGCCGGGCCCAGCCAAAAATCATAATCGACACCTGCCGGCACTTGTGCATTGGCATGAGCTTGTGGTTTACACCACGAGAGGTAAGCCCATGCTTTCACGGTTCTGATTCGCCCCAATTGACCACTGTGCACATAATTTATGGCATCCAGCCAATGTGATCCGCTGCGCTGCCACTGCCCCACCTGAATAACCCGCCCATACCGTTGCGCGGCTTTTTCCATCAACAGGCATTCACCAATGGTATTGGCCATGGGTTTCTCCACATACACATCTTTACCGGCCTCACACGCATACACCGTAGGTAACAGGTGCCAGTGATCGGGCGTGCCTACTATGACAGCATCCACTTCTTTATCCTCTATCAAACGCCGAAAATCCTTATACAACCTGAGTTTTAACTCAGGGGCATTGGTGACGCCTCTTTTTTCCTGTACTTTTTTATAGAGTGTTTGTGTATCCTTTGCCCGCTGTTCCAACACATTTTGATCCACATCACAAAGGGCTACAATGTCCACATCGGGTTGTTCAATAAACCGGCTAAGATTGCTAAATCCCATGCCCTTCACACCGATTACGCCCACGCGAATACGCTCTTTACTACTGCAACCCGCCCAACCCGGCATACTGGCCACAAGTCCGGTTCCAGCTATTAGAGAGGCAGTATTCTTACAAAATTTTCTTCTTGAATGATCCATTGTGAATTATTTCTAGATTACTGTTATTCCCGGATGCGTTGTAAAGCAAATGACGCCATGTCTTTTGTGGCATCATTAGCCTGAAGTTGTTCCAGTATTGGTATAGCAGCATCACTTCCGATCCAACTGAGATCACGACACAGATAATTCTTACAATCCACTGTGGCATTTGATTCAAGCACCTCAATGATTCGACTCTCAAAATCCTTCATCTTTGCCGGATCCTCATTGGCCAGCCGGATGCGATTAGAGATCAGATACAAGTACTTTCTGGAGCTCCCTTGTTTAAAAGTCTGCGCCCGACGGAATAATTCATCCAGCGAATAGGGCTTGTAACTTGGTAAAATAAATGGTGCTGCCACATTGGGCAGATCGGCCGGCAACTCTTGTGTCACACTCCCTGTGGCTGCCCATTCGGCTCCCCGTTGAAGGGTCAGGATAAAACCGGCACACTGAGCGGCCAGCGGGGCTTCTTTACCGACATGCCCCAATACGGTGTGAAAGATGCGTCCTTTTCCATACTTCACAGTGAACAGCACGGGTTCATGACGACCTGTTCCTCCTTTTTTCGGATCGGCATAAGCCGTGGCGAGTACCGTCATATTTTCAGCCGGGCCCCGCAATTTTGAATAGAGTTCATCACGGCTGTGCATCCATCGGGTAGGTAGTCCTCTTAAAATGGGATGATCCGTTTCGCGGTGATGCACGACAAACTCATGTTGTTGCCCGTGCGATCCACCAGGCCCGGGTGTCATATCCCGTATGATGGAATCGTTTCGCCAATACACATAGGGCCCTGATGCTTCATTGCGGCCATACCAGCCCCCCAATCCAATCATCTTATTATACGCCTCCCACTTCGGAAAACTATTATCAGCAGCATGGTATACAACTACACCACCCCCATTGGCCACGTAATTTTCAAATCTGTTTTTAACCACATCATCCCAGGCATCTCCATTGTAATCCAAAACTACCACATCGTACTTTTCAAACTCGGGATTAAAGTCAGACATCTCTTCTCCTTGCCCCGGGCTTATGGCAATATCCACATTAAACACCTGGCTGTTCACAAGTATGCGTGAAAGAATTTCATGGGAGGCCTCCCAGTTATGATTGTTTTGTCCGGTGACGATCAGTGCCTTCAATTCAGGCTCCTGACAACTGTTGAATAAGACCAGAGACAACACTGCTCCGATTAATATTTGTTTGATCATTGCTTTTACATTTAAGGGTTAAAGTTGAGGCATCTGCCATGGTGCTCTGAATGGTCGTGCCAATAAACGATTGGCATAGGCACTGTTGGTAAAACGTTCCTGTTTATAATCCCACTTTAGTTTTTCGCCGGTGAGCATGGCTATTTCTCCAATGAGAGCCACACTAATAGAGCGGTGAGCTGTCTCCACAGGTGTAATGGTCTCTTTTCTTGACTTCACACAATCCAGGAAGTTTTGCCAGTGATCGTGGCTCACATACAATTTTTCCTTAAACTGATCAGATGGGGTCTTCAATAACTCCGGATCACTGGCCCAGATTCCACCCCGGTTAACCTGAATCCAGCCTTTCTCGCCATACCAAACGGCCCCCATACCCAACTTCCAATTATCTTCACGCTGCCATAATTTACCTTTACGACCGGATGTAAAATGCGACTGGTTGGCAATGGTCATCTCCACGCCATTTTCGTACTTGCAATTGATGACGTATTCCACCGGCACATTATAAATACCATCGACGGGATACACACCTTTACCATCAACCTCAACGGGCCCGATTTTATCAAAGCCCAATCCCCAATGGGCAATGTCCACATGGTGACCGGCCCAATCAGTCAACTGGCCTCCCGAATAATCCATCATCCATCGCCAGTCGAAATGCAAAATACCCCGGAATGGCACTTTAGGGGCAGGCCCTAACCAGCGGTTCAAATCCACTTCGGCAGGTGCCGTCTGAATAGGAGGTGTACCAATGGAAGTACGTCCATCAGGTAAACCGACTTCTACACGTGAAACTTTCCCAATAACGCCATTACGCACAAGCTCCGCGGCATCTCTGAACTGTTTTTGTGAGCGCTGCCAGCTACCGGTCTGCCAAACGATATTATTCTTGTGCGCGGCATCCACAATGGCCCGGGACTCCATAATGGTGCGCGCCAATGGTTTCTCACCGTAAATATCCAGTCCTTTTTGAGCCACTGATACCCCAATGATTCCATGCCAGTGATCCGGCAAGGCCATCATCACTGCATCCAGCTTCTCTTTCCCCAGAAACTCCTGGTAATCGCCATACGAGCGGGCATCCTGATTCTTGTATTGCTTATTTATCAATCCTTTTGCACGATCATTATGGCGTTCATCCACATCACAAACGGCCACAAACTGCACCTCCTTTTTCGATAAAAAGTTAGTCATATTGTGGGTCCCCATGCCTCCTACACCAATGGCACCCATGACAATCCGGTCACTGGGTGGGACAAATCCATTTCGCCCCAGGGCGGATGCCGGAACAATGGAAGGAAAGAGGGCAGCTCCAGCAGTAGCAGCCAGTCCTTTCTTTAAAAATGATCGTCGATTGATTGATTCTTTTGTCATAACCGATTTTTTTCACGTAATTTTTCAGATCGTTAACTATTTGGGATCACTATTGCATCATGATTTAATGGCCGTCCCCGGTACAGGTGTTTCGAAGTTCATGTTGACATCACCCATTGAAAGTGATTCAGGACCTAGCTTCAGGTCTGAACTCATGATCTCATCCCAGGTTATCCGTTTGCCAGTATAAGCTGATTCGCGCCCCATAATGGCCGTCAGATTAGAGAGGGCCGTGCGTTCTGCTTCATTGACATATATATTGGACCGAATAGCGGTGACCAAGTGAATGTGCTCCTGAATATAAGGACTCACCTTTACCTTGCTGGTAGGATTTCCATCCTTATCCTTGGGGTATTCATATTTCCAGATGATGTTTCCATCCAGATCGTAAATCATATTTTGACAGTTGGTGTATCCTTTTGTGCCCATCACAATCTCGCCTACCCCATTGGCACAATTATCTATTTGCCGGCACATACTGTGTGAGAAGGATCCATTTCCATATTCGAAATCAATACTGAAAAAGTCATATTGATTACCGGTTACCCGTCGATGATTACCACCATATCCTACAGCAGCCAGAGGTGTCTTACCCAGGAACCAGTTTATCACATCAATGTTGTGGATATGTGTATCCAATATATGGTCGCCACTCAACCAGGAGAAGTTATTCCAATTGCGCAACATGTACTCCATGTCGGTCCACCCTGCTTGTCGACGACGAAACCAAACGTGCTCCTGGTTCCAATAGGCTTTAGCCGATAAAGGGCGGCCAATGGCCCCATTGGCCACCTGTTCGTAAGTGGCCACATAATCGCGCTGGTGACGGCGCTGGGTTCCGGTGACCACATTTAATCCCATTTGTTGGGCCGCACGTGCCGATGCAATGACAGATCGAATACCTACCGGATCGACTGCTACCGGTTTCTCCATAAAGACATGCTTCTTCGCCTGAACAGCCGCTTTGAAGTGATCGGGGCGAAAATGAGGAGGCGTGGCCAGTAATACCACATCCACATCTGAATCAATCAGCTTTTGAAAGCCATCAAAACCGGTAAAACACATTTCGTCCGGCACCGTGAGTTTGTATTTATTCAAGCGTTCGCGCACGGTGGCAATCTTCTCAGGAAACACATCAGCCAGCGCACCCACTTCCAGATCCGGTCCGGCGCTCAGAAAATTAAGAAGGGCACCGGTGCCCCTGTGACCGCAACCGATCAGGCCGGCTTTGAGTTTTTTTCCTTTGGGTGCACGATTATCCAAAGGCGGCAAACCTAATTCTTCTGGTGACTTTGTTTTTTTACAAGAACTTAACATCCCCATTGACAGGGCACCAACAGCACCTGCTAATGTGGCATTTTCGATGAATTTGCGTCGGTTGATATTTTTGGATTTCATGATATTGACTGTTTTATTGTTCTTGATTATTCTTTGTCTCAGGTTGTTCACACACCACACGGAATCCCACATGGTTAACATCGGAATACCACCAAATGCTCTTGGGGATTTGAGGATCTGTCTTCAACCATTCGCGCGTTTGGGTATAATCACGGGCAGCTGAACGTACATCACTGGCATCGCTGCGGAAGGAACCACCTCGCACCACGTGTTCTCTACCTTTAGCCGGGCCTTTGGGATCAATCAGCACCTCCTCTTTGTGAGCTCCATAAGCATTAGGAGCATACCAGTCAGAACAGAACTCCGCCACATTTCCATGCATATTTTTCAATCCAAATGGATTGGCCAACACACCTCCGGCTTCGTGCGTTTTACCTTCTGAAAGAGCATTATAGATGACATGGCGACCAATAATGGCAGTATCAGCACCAAACAGTTTATTCCAGGTGGTTAGTTTTGAATAATCACGAGGATTACCTTCAAAATAATATGGCCCGCTTTGCCCTCCCCGGGCTGCATATTCCCACTCCGATTCGGTGGGTAAGCGGTATTTCTTTCCCGTGACCTTCGACAGCCATTTGCAGTATTGCGTAGCGGCATGAAACGACATGGTAATAGCCGGGCGTTGTCCCTTACCCCAACCCTGATCAGGTGCACCCCACGGCGGCGTGGCACCGGTGATGGCATCCACTTCTGCATCCACCACTTTAACCTCTGCCTCTTTGCGCCCTTCCGAAGCAGTGGCATTAAACCAGGCCAGAAACTCATCCCATGTCACTTCTACTTCGGCCATGAAGAATGGTGTTAATCGCACCTTTCGCTGAGGTCCTTCATCGCCTTTACGAAAGGGTTCATCATCGGGACTGCCCATTATGAATTCGCCACCGTTGATAGCCACCATGTTAAAAGAAACCGATGTACCTGGTATTTTCTCGGTGAAATTTTGGAATGCTGTAATGGGTGTGGGGTCGGTGAATATCTCTTTGGTTCCGTTCTGATCTTCACCAAATGAGGTGTTTTGGGCATGTTGATAACCGGCATTATAATGACCGGTATGCATGTGGCAATTCAAGCAGGTCATGTCCTCCCCCTGCCGCTCGTAATAGAGATGTGAATCAGCGCCCTTAGCAGTGATCGTGGCCGGATATAAATTGGAATGGCACTTCAGGCATGAGGTTTCATAGGTGAAATGATTGGCTTTTTCAGAAGTTCGTTTTGATTCCCATTTAAAATCAGCTGAATCTTTTAACAGGTAGCCATATAAATCTTTAGCACCATGTTTGGCTTTTGCCGACAAATGACCGTGGCCCTTGGGTGGTAAATGGCATTCGACACAATGCACCACAACGCCGCTTTTATTGTTGACATGTGCTGATAATCGCCAGGATTGTTCGGCATGATCATGCACATGACAGGAGTTACAATAGGCATCTGAACTGGTGAAGGTGACAGCAGCATTAAAAGGATAAATTAAGAAAATGGTCAGGACGATACCCGACAAGAAAACAAGGAAGGTTTTTCGTCGCTTCCATTGGCTCAATAAACGAATCATATTCTGGATTTGGATTATGAGACGAAATGTACTGTCGGGTATTTAGATGCAGATTAATTGGACCGCCAGACAGGCCTTAATGTCACATTAATTTGACATTAATCATCCGATTCGGAAGAAAATCACATCAAGCTAACTCATTGACAACATGACCACAGGTGATTCACGGAAAGATTCATTCTAAATAGAAACATTTGCAAAGAGGTCCGTAGATCGGAGTCCGAAGTACGGCGATTAAAAGGGATAGCTCTTTTCTAATTTGTGTATGATTGTTTTGTTGTCCTAACCTGTACAAGCCAGAAAAGAATTTTCAACAAACAAGTATCAAAATCCAAGATAAAAGTATCAAGTTCCGAAACAGCAAGAGAATAATGTTTTACCAAATAATACACGATTATTACTGGTAAGACACTAACCTGGAAAAGTCAGAAAAGTAAGACTAAGATCCACCACAAAGGACTCAATGTGCATCACAGAGGGACACCGTGAAGATATCTTACGCTTGGCTGTATTGATGGTTTAATAATCCTCTGTGAACTGCCTTATGCTTTTTACCTCAGGGTGCTCTGTGTAACTTTTCCATGCAAAACAACCTAGCCCGGATAACTATCGGGCCACATCGGAAAAGGAAAGATGGAAGGTTTTATCCATGTTTTTTTCGTAATTGTCGCTGAATGTACGATAGGTATATTTGGCTTTAGTATTTAATCCCAGATTGATGAGGGCACTGGTTTTGTAACGTAGTGCATCCTCATTAAAGGGGTCGCCCTGAAAAATGCGATCGCAGAGTTTGATGGTTAACTCAGGAGAATTGGCAGAGCCGGCAAATTCGATAAATTTAAGCAAGGCATCAATAATTTCGCTGGCGATGTATCCCTTAAAGGAATCGAGCCACCCGAACTCCATATCAGCCAGTAAACTTCCGCGTTCAATCAAACTATAAAACCGTGAAAACGTTTGGTCGTGCCCAATCAATTCACCAGACTTCACAAAACGAATACATTCGCAATAGTCGCAAAACACAGAAGAAGCCATCGCTATCGTCCAATGCTCATGATTATTTTCAATGGTAATGCCATCCAGTTCGATCAATGCCTGGCGTAATTTATTCATGGTCACACCCCTGTTATTACCGGCATTTTTACGAGACAGTCCGGGCCAGATCAGATGATTTAACGCATCGGATGAGATCCCTTTTGAGGATTTATAAGTATGCAGCAAAATCAATATAAACAACTGCTTGACTTTGGGTGTAAAGGTCTGAGAAATGTCCTTTCCATTCCGATCCAAGACCTGAAAAGCACCAAAGAATCGAATGGCATTGAATTGTGGCAATGGTGTTTCGATCAGTTGACAGTGAACCGGATTCGCTTCGCGCTTATTTCGCCTCAAGAGATATATGAACAACACCATCACACACCCCAAAAACAAAAGCAGGTACCAATGCATGTTGCGCTGAAACCGCATGTAAAATGGCACATCATTCAAGGCATATACATCCTGATAGAGATTCCAGATTTCTTCGTCGCCCAATGGACGATCCCAAATGGCGAGATCGTCAATTCGACCCTTGAAGAAGTTGTTCTGTTGAATGGCCTTGCCAACAATGAGTGGACCACGTCCCATAAAAGCGGGATGCTCCAGGGACTGTCCGTCGGGTTTCCCATTCACGAAGATGGCTTGTTCCCCTGAATGACGGGTATAACGCCAGGTAATGTGGTACCAACGTTTTTTTCGGATGGTGGTTCGTCCCGTTAAATCATTGGCAAAAAAACCAAAATAGCTCTTTTGGTCACGCAGTTGCAAGTGAAGACCTTTCCGGTAATAGTTTTCTTCAGTGCCCAGAATGGTTAAATCACGGTTTGTAAACGTATCAATTTTTATCCAGGCACTCACCGTAAAATCACTGTTATGAATGCCTACATCCATGCCTGAGGGCAATTCGATGAAGGCACTATCGGCCAAAAGGGCCACCTTACCGCGCTCGGGATCTTTCACAAATTGCACCCCTTTATTTTCCCCATGCATCTTTGCCAGTCCGGCGTCTTTAGGATTTTTATCGAGGGGATAATAGGCTTGAAGGTTTTGATTAATATCTAACGGAATGGCCAGAAAATTTTGAATGATATCGTGGTTTACATCCTCGTATTGGATCGCATCCGGGATGAACTTAAACCCGGGCTTCACCGGTCGAAGAGCCACCGTTTCGCCTTCGATAAAGGGGAAAGAATAGGCGCCACTGGAAATGGCCGGATTAGTGCCTTCCCAGCGTACCTGCTCCAACGGTTTGGCATCATAAGTGACGTTGCCGCTAATAGACCGATGGATGAAGAGATTATAGGCCACTCCATACACACCGGGCCGATAGTTGTTCACGACAATAAAACAAGGCCGCTTCCCGGTTTTTTTCCAAAGATTGATAATGTGAGCAATTAAAAAGGGATTTTCATTGACATCGAAGTCCTTGAAGGGGATTTGCATGCCAGTGGTATCGCGGGGCAAATTAAAACCGGTGAAATACATCAATGGATTTTCAGGATTGCCATGAAAGAAGTGACCGTTAAAATCGGGATCGACACTCAGGGAGAAATAAGGTTCGATGGCATACTTCCACAAATAATAAAACCCGGGTTGCGGCAACTCCGGCTTTTGGCAGGTAAAAACAACCAACTGCTTACCCGCTTCAGCCATCTCGGCACCCCCTGGCCAAGTACCGGGACGGTTTTCCACCCAGCGTTTCTCAAAGAGCTGATGTGCTTTCAGAATGGTTTCAAGGTGGCGATTTTCGAATTGATAATCGAGAAAAAAGGTGATCACCTCCTGTGGATGTTGAGCCAGAAAATCCTGAATGGGGATCAGCAGAGATGAGAAAGAGACCTTCTCTCCTGAAGGGATGATGGCCTTCACCAGATTAGAATCTTCCTCTAAAACCAGGTGAAAGATAAAACCACGCAAGCCGGCTCGCAACAAGTAATTGATATCTTTGGTTTCCTTTTCCAGCTCATTGTCCTTATCGCTGTAATTGGATACCAGAAATATTTGCTCATTAAATGCCGTTGATGACTTTCCTTTTTGCCCCATCAATTGTTGGGATACAGACAAAGCCATCAATACTATCAGTAATGTATAAATGCCAGATTTCATCATGATTTTGGGCCCACCGGGGATCTTCGAAAGTAACCAATAAGTTTTATTTTACCAATAATACTTTAAAAGCACCGATACATCAGGGCGCTCCTGGCATGATGCCACTTTCCTTGGCTTAAAAGTAAAACGTAAAATCGGGAAAAAGAATCGTTTTGCACTTAGTCTCATAGCAGCCTGGAATCTCAACAACAGTGAGGCTGCCGATATCATTTATAGCAATCCGGTCATAAAACTAGTGGAATGATTTGCATATTATAGTATTTATTATTCCAAGGGAATGTTTTACACAAACTAATTGTAACACAGAGTGCTCAAGCCTTGACATGCTAACAAAAGCAGAGATAACGCTGAGAAAAGGGTAACACAGAGTTACACAAAGAAGCCACAGAGCAAAACAACAAGTTGTTTCTAAAAGCACAAAAGATTGCCATCGCCCTTGTTATGATTTCGAATCCAGTGATAAAATCCGTGTTAATCTGTGTAATCTGTGGTTAAAAAAGAGTTATATAGTGTTTGCGGCACTAGGTTTTCAATTCTGATACTACAAAAATCCCCGGCCAAACAGACCAGGGATTTTCTATCATAAATTAACATCAACTATTCTTCAGTTGGCTTCTCATTCCACACGATGACCGCCTTTTGCTGACGGCCATCCATTAATATGGAAAGCGGTTCATCAAACTCCACATGTGTGAAATATTTTGTTTTTCGCACCACACGCTGCTGCTGAAGTAACTCCAGATTAACAAATTCATTGCCCGCTCCAGCATGCACACTAAAATAACCCACATTCATGGAGGTCACATTATGAAAGAAGTGCGAGCCCAGAGAGGCATCCAGCGGGAAGTTAGGCAACCCCATCTCCACAATGATGCGAGCCTGCGAAATTTGTGACCAATAAACCGGAATCCCGGTAAAGCGATCACGTGTACCCCATCGGCCGGGACCGATCAATACATATTCTTTATTCTCTTGTTCAAAGTGTTTATTGATCTCATCCATCTCAGCCGCCATCTCTTCTGTTTTGGTTCGCTCAAACAGATCCAGGTTCATGAACACCACATCTTTGACATGATCCAGCTGACCATTGCCCATCCCTTTCAACGACTGGAGCACCAAACGCTCTTTATCGACCGCTTCAAAATTAATAGCTGCATGATTCTCGATGCGAATGAGTGGTTTAATCTGCAATAAATAGAGTGTTGGCAAATCCCGTCGTCCCGGCTCCAGATCCACTGCAAACTCAATTTCTACCGGAGCTCCCATGGCCTCTTTAAAGAAACGTATTAACATTTCCAATGTCTTCGCTAAAGGAAGATGATCGTACTTTAGTATGTTTGCAAAATTAACCACACGAGGTCCTCGCTTGGAGAAATCAGTTGTTAAGCGATCATAATTGTAATCGTAAACCGAGGCGCAGTGTTTTAAATTGCCATCTTCTTCGGCCTCCTTAATACTCAGCTTAAGCAGGGCAGCATCTTCGCCCCCATTGGCCAAATCACAATCGGTATTTTCCAGGTCCAGGGCGTAGAAATACGTCTGCGAATCTTTAATCTGATCCTGCAGAGCATTCAACTCCAGCTTGGGAAATTTAGGACAGAAACGCAAGGCTTTTTCACCGCCTACTACATATTTACCCAGTCCAACCCCCAGCACGGCAAAGCCATCTTCCGGCTTCATGTATGAGAACGGATAGTAGTTATAGGATTGTGCCACCCCGCTAAAATGTGGATAGAAACGATCGCCTGTACGCTGGCCTATCACCTCCTGGATGATCACTGCCATTTTTTCTTCCTCAATTTTATAATTTACCGCATCAAAATAGGCCTTCGCGGGATCGCTGAACATGGAAGCATACACTAACTTCACCGCCGTACTCAACTGCTTGAAACGCTCTTCCGGATCGGGATGATTATTGGGTACCATGAAGGTCGAATAGACACCTGCAAAAGGCTGCAATAAACTATCTTCGAACAGACCGGAGGAACGGACCGCCAAGGGCTGATCCATCACCTCCACATACTGACGCAAGTTTTCATTCACCTCATCGCTCAACTCCGAACGCAGGAAGAGTGCTTTAATCTCCTCATACTTCTTCTCAACAAAGGCCAGGTTATAGAGGTTATTTTTCTCGATGAAACGGGTGAATTCGCCGGCGCCGATAATCGTCGTGGCTGGAATCCGAATATTAATCTCCGGCACAATCTGATCAAAATCGATGTTCTCCAGGAAATTACTTAAGAAGGCCACTCCCCGGCCTTTCCCACCAAACGATCCTTCGCCAATGCGCACGATGTAACGACTGCTTTTGATCATGGCGGGATCAAACATGACCACCCGACCCCGTAAACGCTCCAATCTTACTTTTTCAAATACATCCAGAATAGCTTGTCTCAACTTGGTAAAGCTTTCAAAATCTTCGATTCGAAAAGGACGCAAGCGCTTGGCAATGGTAATTTCACCGCGTGCCATCAGCCAGGTAGAGATCCCATTGCGACGGGCATGGTACAACAACGATTCCGGAGATACTTCATTAATACATGCCAAAAACTCCTTCATGTTGCGCGCCACAGCTAATTTAACTCCGCGACTATTCTTAAACACGAAGTTACCAAAGCCCAGTTTCTGATGAATGAAATTGTAAATATCTAAGGAGAGGCTGTCGGAGTTCTTATCGATAAAATCCGAATCTATCTCTTGTGCTTTACTGGCATTTGCCGGGTCAGATGATTGCAGCAATGTGGGTATGATGGTTTTGGACTTCACATACCTGATCAATTCCACCCCTGCATTTTCATTCTCCACCCCATCTTTGTGATACTTCACATCGGAGATCACACAAATCAGGTTATCTATGTACTGATCCACCACCTCTACAGCATCCTCGTAATTACTCACCAGCAAAATTTTCGGCCGTACCCGCATCTTCATGATCTTATGCTGCTGATCCGAGGTTTCTTCCGCCAAAATAGCTTGTGTCTGCCGCATGATGATGGAGTACAGCATGGGCAGGTATCGTGTATAGTATTTCTGGGAATCCTCCACCAGCAGGATGATGCGTACATCCCCCACCTTGGTATCGTTCGCCACATTCATTTTATCTTCCACGTACTTGATCATGGCCAGAAATACCCTGGAATCGCCATTCCACACAAATACCCGTTCAATATTGTCGATATTTCCGCTGGCTTCATCGAAAAACTTAAGATCCGAATTGTTATTCACCATCAACAGAATGGGGAGATCCGGTTTCAGCGCCTTGAGCCGTTCACTCATTTTCAATGGTAAGCGCTTGTCTAAACCAGCCATGAGGATGATCATTTCAAACTCCCGCTCCTGCATCAGCTCTTCCGCCTCTTCCACCGTAGCCACACTGGTAATGCGCGGTGCCGTAAACAGATTTAATTGCAAGTATTCGCCAAAAATTTTATCGAAGAAACGTCCTTCGCGCACAATGCTGTAGGAGTCGTAATGATTGGCTATCAAAAGCACTTCTCGTACTTTGAAAGCCATTAACTCCTGGAAGATATCCCGGTCGGTCCGTTGCCGGTTATAGATTTGTGATAGTTCTATCTGGTTTGTGTCCTCCATGTTCACCCTAAATTTAAGAAGAGCCAAAGTTCTGATTATTTATGAATAGAACAAATAAAGCGGATAATGTTTGACTGGAAAATGATGGAAGTTGGGTTGTGAAATTACTCAAAACAGAACCCCCTGAAGTTATTATTAAACTCCTCATAAAAAAAGCCTTTGTAATGATTCAACAAAAATACTGCCCCTGATTGTAAAGGAGTCAAAACCTTATGGGATAATTATTCCGGTTTCATGGTAGGGTATTTTGGCAGTTGTTTGTAATAAAGCTCAAACCACAATCAAACACGAATTTCTAAAACAAACTTAAATCGTGACAAATGAAGATTTGAATACAGGTAATCACATTTTTTTAGACACTAGGTGCAGCCAAAAAAGAATTGACTTGTCATTGTTTTGACGATGACACGAAATTAAAACATCCATCAATAACAATAATATTCATAAACAAATAGTATCAGCACATTACTTATGATTTTTTACTATTATAAAACACCACATATCAAATATCCTTATATCACTCTTTCAAAGTTATATTTATTAAAATTTGTTAAAAAAATAAGTGTGCCATACATACAGATTGTCTACTACTAAGTCTAATTACTTACGGTACTATTAAATTTACTTTACACTAAATAAGCGTGATCTATGGCAATGAATTTTGATATCCACTACCTTTATTCAAATCGAAACACAGAAAAAAAACAAGGCTCCAGGAACTTTATTGGTTTATTGATCCTTCTGTTGTGTGCTTCTCCAGCTCTGTCTAACCCCATTGACGGCGTTATTAAAGATGCCAAAACCAAAGAAAGTATACCGTTTGCCAATGTAATCATACAAAATACGACCATTGGTACCATCACTGATCTGGATGGGAATTTTTCACTGGGATCCCAGAGCCTACCCATTACCATAACAGTATCACTAATGGGTTATAAAAGTCAGGAAATTACCATTGATAATTTAAATAACCCCCTGGTAATCCATTTGGAAGAAGACGTTTTTGCACTCAATGAGGTGGTCGTAAAACCAGATAATTCATACGAACGGGCCATGTTACGCAAAATCATTAAAAGCCGTAGCCGCAATAACCCATCAAATTTTAAAACCCTAAACTACGACGACTACACGCGGACTACCGTTTTTTTAACCAACCTCAATGCGGCCACTACACAAAGCAAAACTTTCAGAAAGTCAGCCGATGCCTTCGTTAAAAAGAACGACTCACTGGTGATGATGCCGTTCTTTATGGATGAAACCATTACCCATCACATTCGCGATGCGGAGAGTAATATCGACGAATCTAAAAAAACATCTCAAAAATCAGATGGCATCCTTTCGGAATCCAATACCCAGGTGAGTTCAGTCCTGAATAGTAAACTCACCACTGAATTCAATTTCTACGACAACCAGATTAATGTGTTGACGCGTGGCTTTCCGAGCCCCCTTTCAAGTACTGCCCTGCTATACTACAATATTTACTTAAGTGACAGCACCACCACAAACGCCATTAAATACTACAAATTTGACTTTTACCCCAAAAGCTACAAAAACATCACGTTCAAAGGGCATTTTTGGGTAGAAGACAAAAGTTGGGCTTTAACCGAAATAAAAGCCACCTTACCCAACTCGGCCAACCTCAACTTTGTAAGTAATCTGGAGGTATTTATCACCTATAAAAAAACAAATACTGACCGCTGGTTTTATCACAACCAAAAAATAAACCTTCAGCTGACAGTCCGAAAAAACGAAAAAAAGAAAGACACCAGGCGGAGCTTTGCCGTCCAAAAAATAATGGCTTACCAAGCGGTGAAAATCGGGCCGGATGCCCCTAAGCAACTGGTTGCAAAAACACATGCCGGTTTAAAGCCAGATGACGAAGACGTGATTTTAAAAATCAGGCAACAAGTCGCACCATTGGATACGTTTGAGCAATCGGCCTATGAAGGCATTCAACAACTAAAAGCCAATAACTTCATCAAAACCGTTGATCGTTTCAGTGCCATGACCCTTAATGGTTACTACAACGTGAACAAAATTGATGTGGGGCCTTATTTCGCCTTCTACCGGAAAAATGAAATTGAAGGAAACCGGATAACGATTCCCTTACGCACCAGCGAAAAACTATTTAAGAACTTCATGGTGGGTGGTTATTTGGGCTATGGCTTTAAAAATAAAGAATGGGCACAAGGGGGTGATGTGAAATACTTGCTCCCATCAGAGAAGCGGACCATTATTTCAGCTGGCTATCACCATGATTATTTTGATCTGACCCATAACCGCTTCGTGGAATTCATCCGTGAGAATCCCTACAGTCAGGGAGGGGGAAACATTATTTCATCCTTTACTTCGGAAATACCGAATCCATACATGATGAAAAACAAGCACCTCAACCTGACCCTGGAACATCAACTTGGTAAAAATACAGGCCTCCTGATACGGCCTTCCTATAACCGATATTACGCCAATTATAACTTACCTTTTGCCACGAGGGGGGTACACATGACTCATTTCGACACCTACAACCTGCTGTTTGATGTACGCTTATCATTCAGTCAGGATTATGATGAAGGCTTCTTTACCCGTTTCTATTATGGCAATGAAAAACCGGTATTCCATTTCACCTCCTTATTGGGGCACTACAAATTACCCGAGGGCGATAACAACAGCGGCTTTTATGCCCATTTCAATTTATCCATGAAAAACAGGGTAAACCTGGGCCCGGCCTTCATGAAAATACTGATGGAAGGCGGGTACATATTAGGCGATGTGCCCTATCCGCTGCTGCATTTACCGCGAGGCACCCGCGATATCGGATCAGCCAGGTATCATTATAACTTGTTGCACCATGCCTCTTTTGCCAGTGATTTATATTTGAATACCCACCTATACCTAAATGGCGGAGGTATCCTATTTAATAAGTTACCATTGATTAAGAAATTAAACCTGCGGGAAGCAGTCACCTTCAAAGGCTATTATGGAAAACTACTGGGTGATCCCAACACCGTTATGGACATGCCCGACATGCTCCGCAAACCCACCCATGAACCCTATATGGAAATGGGATTGGGTATCACCAATATCTTTAAAGTCTTACGCGTGGAATATGTGAAACGCCTTAATAATGGCGCGGCTTTTAATGAATTCTCATCCTCGCATGGGGTCCGTTTCCGCATTGAAGTTACATTTTAAATACACTTACAATATGTTATCACGCATAAAATCACTTCTCTATCAACTGCTGCTCATACTGGTCTTATTCCAGTTTATCAGAGTATTATTCATTGGTTTTAACCATGCTGTATTTAATCATTTGACGCTTAGCACCTGTTTTATTTACCTGCTAAAAGGTATTCAATACGACCTCGCGGCTCTCTTCATGGTGAATGCACCTTTGATTGTACTGAGCCTGTTACCTTTTCATTTTTGCCACAAAAAACTGTACCAGTACTTCCTCATGTTGCTCTATGTAGTTATCAACACGGTGGCATTAATTGCCAATTTTGTGGATGTCTTTTACTATCAATACACCCTCAAACGTTTAACCTTTTCCATTTTTGCTTACCTGGGTACCCAGGCCAATATGTCGTCATTGGGACTGGAATTCTTCATCACCTACTGGTATGCCTTTGCCATCATTAGCTTGATTCTGTTTGGGCTGATCCGCTATTTTCTTTTTACCATGCGAAAACTGAAGGCGATGGCTAAAGTCGCAGCTAATTACCGGAATACGGGAGCCATTGGCTTAGTTGCCATTTACATCTTATTCGCCGGATGTAAAGGTAACCTAAACGCATTTGGCCGGTCACTCACCCTCAAGGACGCCATTCACAGCGTATCCAAACCAGAGGAGGTGGGCATCGTGATGAATTCGGTGTTTAGCATGATTGCTTCCTACACCGAGCAAGAGGCGGCTCCGCAGTACTTCGACCAGGAAGAGTCGGATACCATTCTGCCACCAGTTCACCATTACTATACCGATAGCGCTTTCCGCCCGGATAACGTAGTGCTCATCATATTGGAAAGTTTTACCAGAGAAACCTTGCAAAGCCTGAATCAAGACCTGGACAAGGGACAGTATCCCGGTTATGCGCCTTTTTTAGATTCCCTGATGCAAGAAAGCCTCTATTATCCACATGCCTCCGCCAACGGACGTAAAAGCATCGATGCCTTACCTTCTATCCTGGCCTCCATCCCGGCTTATCAAACCCCTTTTATCCTGGCTAATAAAAGCAATCAAAAAGTGGAAAGCCTGGCTTCCCACCTGAACCTCAAAGGTTATCAGTCCTTTTTTTTTCACGGCTCGCACAATGCCACCATGGGCTTTGCCCGATTCTGTGAATCAGCAGATGTAACCCACTATTACGGCCTCAACGAATACCCCCATCCACAGGATTTTGATGGTACCTGGGGCATTTGGGATGAACCCTACCTGCAATACATGGCTCAAGAGTTGAACAAATGTGACAAACCCTTTTTTGCCACCGCTTTCACACTGTCTTCTCACAATCCCTTTGTAGTCCCCGATCACTATCACAATCACTTTCCCAAAGGGACACAGGGCATTCATGAAACCATGCATTATACCGATCATGCCTTGCGCCAATTTTTTCAGACGGCCCAAACCATGCCCTGGTACCACAACACCCTGTTTGTGATTACAGCCGATCATTCCATCACCCCCTGGCATACAGAATACGCCACTTCCGATAAGGCTTTTGCGGTGCCACTTCTGTTTTTTGCGCCCGGGAATCCCCACCTAAAAGGCGCACGTCAAGACCGGGCCCAGCACATCGATATTTACCCTACCGTATTGAATTACCTGAACTATAACGAGCCCTTCATTTCGGCAGGCAATAATTTATTGGAGCCCCGGGCGCCCAAATTCACGGTTAACCTGATTAATCAATGCTATCAAATGACACAAGGGGATTACCTCTTACTCTTTGACGGAAAAATGAGTCTCGCCCTGTACAACCTGGAGAAGGACCGCTACCAGCAAAATAATTTGATGACTCAACAGTCCCAACAGGTGATGGACATGGAACGCTTGTTAAAGGCATGGATCCAACAGTTTTATCAGAATACACAGCAAAAATACACGAGCTAAGCGCTCGCATTACAATAAAACAACACAGCGAATTAAGAAAAAAGGGAAAACTAATTTAAAGGGAAAATAGTCATGAGTAAATACGATTTTGTAAGAAACAGCAATCTAATCATTCAGGCCAAATTACTGCGTCAAGCGAACATGTATCCATATTTTCGCCCGATTTCATCGCCCCAGTCGGATGTGACCATCATTGATGGAAAAGAAGTGCTCATGTTTGGATCAAACAATTACCTGGGTTTGAACAATCATCCTAAAATAAAAGAAGCCGCCATTGCTGCCATCAATAAATATGGCACCTCCTGCACCGGTAGCCGCTTTATGAACGGCACCATTGACCTGCACCATGAACTGGAAAATGAATTAAAAGACTTCCTGGGCAAAGAAGCCGTTATTATCTTCCCCACCGGCTTTCAGGTGAACACGGGTGTTATTCCGGCCATGGCAGGCAAAGATGATTACATCATCATTGATGAACTCAACCATGCTTCCATTATTGATGGCTGTCGTATGAGCGTGGCACAGCGTATCAAATACCGGCATAACGACATGGCCGATTTAAACCGCAAACTCAACCGCATCAAACATGCCAATGGGGTCAAACTGATTGTTACCGATGGCATCTTCTCCATGGATGGTGACATTGCCCGCTTAGATAAAATTATACATGAAGCGAAAAAAGTGGATGCTTTCACTTTTGTGGATTGTGCCCATGCCCTGGGTGTGATTGGTGAACATGGGGCCGGCACAGCTTCCTATTACGGCATGACGAATCAGGTGGACCTCATCGGCGGTACCTTCAGTAAATCTTTGGCTTCAGTGGGCGGTTTTGTGGCCGGTAATAAAGATGTGATTGATTACTTACGTCACGCTTCCCGTTCCTATATGTTCAGCGCCAGTTTACCCCCGGCCTCTACAGCCAGTGTATTAGCAGCCTTACGCATCATTAAAGAAGACGATAGCCTGCGCTTGAAATTATGGGACAACACACACTATGCTTTGCGGCTGATGCGCGAACACGGGCTGGAAATTGGCATGGCCGAAACCCCCATTATCCCCATCTATATCCGCGACAGCATTCAAACCTTCCGCATTGC
>JAEINY010000099.1 GCA_016342595.1 Marinilabiliaceae bacterium | reverse complement strand
ACAAAGCCCACTTTAGGTACATTCTCAATAGAGATGGAAGGATCTTCCTTCAGGTATTTGCGCAATTTGGCGATGAACACATCCAGACTGCGCCCATGGAAATAATCATTCTCACCCCAGATAGCCACGAGAATATCCTCTCGTTTCACAATGTTGTTCATGGTACGGCACAACATCCGCAAAACATCACTTTCTTTTTGAGTGAGACGCTTTGAAATAGTTCCTTTAGTCAGTAACTGGTTGGTGTAATCAAAGGAAAAGGAACCGATTGAACAGCTACTCTCCTGCTCTGTTTCTGATTGCGGTTCGGTTAATTGAATCCGGTTGAGAATGGAATGCACCCGACATAACAATTCATCTTCATCAAAGGGTTTGGTCACATAATCGTCCACGCCTAAATTGAAACCTTTTATTTTATCCTGCTTCATGGAACGGGCTGTCAAGAAGATAATGGGCACCAATTTATTCTCGGCCCTAATGCGTTGGGCAATGGTAAAACCATCCATCCCCGGCAGCATCACGTCCAGAATGCAAAAATCATAATTCCCCGATCGAAAGGCATTCAACCCACTTTCGCCATCTTTATAGAGTTTCACATCAAAACCATTTGACTCCAGAAAGTCAACCAGCAGGAATCCCATGCTGACGTCATCTTCAACCAATAATATTTTAACTTTTTGCATCATTCAATGGAAATAAAATGGTGAATTGTGTCCCCTTACCCTCTTCACTATCAACAGTTATTTTACCACCATGTTCTTCAATTACTTTCTTTACATAGGATAAACCTAAACCAAATCCTTTCACATTGTGTACATCGCCTGTCCCCACCCGATAATATTGATCAAAGATATAAGGCAAATCCTTAGATGGAATACCAACTCCTTTATCGGCAATTGTGAGCTGAATATGATTCGTTTTAATAACCGTACTAATGTCAATTTTTGGGTTTTGTTGCGAATATTTAATAGCATTATCCACTAAATTAGAAATCACCAAAGCCAAACGCCCATTCACACTTTTAATCAGGTGACTTTTCGAATCACAGCTCACATTTATAAAGCCATTCATTTCTTTGATTCGATAAGCATAGGTCTCGGCTATTTGCTCAATGATCAGTTTCAAATCCACATCCTGTTTTTCACATACCAATGGCTCATTACACGATAGCTTTAAAATGTCTTCCACATGATTTTGCATTTTCTCATACTCATTCAGAATCACCTGGGTGTATTCCTTTGTTTTCGAGGTTTGAACCCCATTATTTCGCTTCCTGATTAAGTTCGTCGCCAAACGAATATTGGCCAAAGGTGTTTGGAACTCATGCAACATGTTATTTACAAATTCAGTGGTACGGGTTACCTGTAGTTGCTTCTTCCGAATCAATTTTAATAATGCAATAAAGGATGCGAAAACGAACAAGATGATAAAGATGGAGGTCAGGAAAAGACCACTCATCTGTGCTAAAATAAACCGGTTACGACCAGGGAATTGCAATCGCAGCCGAATACCGGATTGTTCCAGCAATCCGTTTAACGTTTGCTGATAACACCGCGGTGCAAACATGCGATTGGAGGCCACTACCGGAATACTGTCAGTAATGGAAAAGGTATAATCAAGCGGTAAACTATATATGTTCAAATTAGACCGGATGATGCTATCCAGCTCGGTACGTTTCAGGGCCCGAACAGCCATGGCACAGGTGCGGCCACATAAATAGTTATCCATATCTTCACACATGGGTACCCTTCGGCCAATCTCATCCCGCGAATCTTTTAAAGCCATCACCACGCGATGATTAAAATTTAGCTCTGCTAACTGAGCCGCCCTTAAACTATAATGTACTTGTATAACTAACAAAGCTGCCAAAGCCAGAAAAGTGGCGCTGGCCCACCAGGTATGTTTCTTGGATTGAGTCATAATGATGTAAAAATAGTGTTTGGCGTTTTCGTTTCAAAACTAACTATAAAAAGGACCCATTCATCCGATTTTAACATCGCGTTAACAACGATTAACAAGCTGATAACTTACTTTTATACTGATACAATCTACTTTTGAATTGTCAAATAATTAAAACGAATTAATCATTAAACTATCAGTTATGAAAAAGACTTTAATGTTATCCGTACTTTTCGTGTTTACCTTAGCTATTTCTGCACCTGCATTTGCCATGGATCAAGAGCCAGTGAAAACTGAAAAGTGTGACAAGAAAAAAGAATGTGACAAGAAGAAAGCTTGCTGCGATAAAAAAGCCGCTTGTGACAAGAAAAAAGAGTGCGACAAAAAAACCGCTGAGAAAAAAGCTTGTTGCAGTAAAAAAGAAGAAAAGAAGGGATAAGTCGATAATACATATTCATATTAAAAGAGGTTGCTATTCGGCAACCTTTTTTAATTTCCGGAGCAGAAAAACATTCCCCTTTTTAATAATCAACTTTCATTCTTGATAGAAACATCATCAGATGGCATGGGCGTATAGGGAATGGCCACATAAAAATGAGAATACAATCCTTCTTTAGACTCCACCCGAACATCTCCTCCCAATAACTTGAGATTCTCCTTTGCGATGGCTAAACCAACCCCAAGGCCACCATGCTTGGGATTATCGCCTACATTATAGAACCGTTCGAAAATATTTCTTTGATCTTCCGCACTAATACCAATGCCTGTGTCCTTCACATAGAACTCAATTTTATTATTGTCCTGCAAGGTATAACCAATCTCCACATGGCCTTCAAAAGTATACTTCAATGCATTTTCAATCAGAATGCTTAAAACACGATGTAAAACATACCCGTCTGTATGAATAATGCTTTGAAGATCTGTGAGTCCCGGTTTAAATTTCAACTGTATCTTCTTTTGACTTGCTATGAAGTTATAACTGGCAAACAAGTCTTGCATGATATCATTGGTGTTCACCCTTTTCTTCATAGCGAAAGACTTTTGGGTCTCCAATTTTGAAATCTCTATGATATCTTCCATGATATGCACTAATTGTTGGCAGCTATCCCCTACAATATCTGCATAAAACTTTCGAGCATCGTCTGTTAAAGTATTGTCGGCCAGAATTTCAGAAAAACCCTGGATCCCATTCAAGGGCGTTCTTATTTCGTGAGATACATTTTGAAGAAACCGTGTTTTTAATCGATCACTCTCCTCTGCTTTTTCTTTAGCAGTCCGGTATTCCTCATTCAATTGCTTGAGTTCTTTGTTTTTCTTTTGAATAACTTTTTCAGCTATCATGCGATCGGTGATATCCAAAACGGTTCCAATGGAACAGATGGGATTTCCTTGGGTATCATATTCAGTTACACATTTCTCATTCACATATTTTATTTCACCCGATTTAAGTTGAATGCGATGAATAATATTATAAGGTCGTTTTGTGGCAATTGAAGTCGTATATGCCGCATTTACCTTCTCCCAATCCTCGGGATAAATATAGCTCATAAATTCTTCATAAGTGGCTTTGGTCTGCTGTGGCTCCATACCAAATATCCGATACACCTCATCCGACCAGGTTAATTCATTGAGTTTCAAATTTAATTCCCAATGCCCCAGGTGTGCTATTTTCTGTGCTTCTTTTAATTTATTCTCCCGATCTAATACGCTAATCTCCAGATTTCTTTGATCAGTAACATCTTCCACAACAACCAAGTACTGCGAAATTGGTTCTACAGAAGTCGGAAAAGGCATTATCAGGAAATGGTGAAATTGATTATTATAATTGGTTTCAAAAAAAGTACTGTTGCCACTTGCTACTCTGAGAAGACAATTTCTTAGATTACTTGCAGCTTTCCCAAATACTTCCCGGATGGAATATCCAACTAAACTTCCTTTTACCTTTGATGCTTCCAGAAATGAATAACCTGCCGAGAAATCAATCTTCATTTCTTTATCAATCAAACAAATAAATATATTGGGAAGACTGTTAATTATTTTCACCAGAAGGCGTTCTTTTAATAAGACTTGCTCCAGTGCCTGACTGATCGAATTAATTTGATGGGGCACAGACTTACTAAACATCACTGTCTGCTTCTGATATTCCTTGAACATTTTAAGATCCAACTCTATTACATCTTTAAACTGAAGCATGAGATGCTCAAATGTAGGACTGTAACCATTTGCCTTGTTATCAAGCACACAAATGGTTCCAAAAGGTTGATGATTCGGATAATTAATTGGAAAACCTAAATAAGAAATCATGCCTAGTTTTATATCTGGATTACTATCCCACTGTGGATCAGCTAAGGCATCTGGCACTAATAATTTCTTTTGAGAATTTATAACCGTTTCGCAATACAACCCGTCCATCCGATCCCTGGCCCCGGGAAAGTAAGGATTATCCTTGGAATGACTGGCCAAATAGACTTCCATAAAGGATTTATCCACTTTCATGATCAAGGCGGCCGGTATGCCCAACATCTCAGCTAGTATGTTAATTATTTTCTGCCATTTATCTATAATCCATTGAGGAATTACCTCCTGATAACTGGATTCCCTGGTATATTTTACACTTTTATCAATCACTATCTTTTACTTTAGATCTATACTACGATTAATTACATCAAAAATCCTTGCAAAGTCAATAGCGAAAGTCAGTAAAATCGGTTCTATACAAATATCTATTCGATCAAGCGATATTAAGCAACAAAAGAGGTTACCACAACAGTAACCTCATTTCATATACTATACAAGAACAGACGAATAAAAAAGAAAATCCAACCTATTAACTAATCCTACACCACTCAATTATTCTCAATCATTCGCCTGTTCAACACTTGTTCTTTAATGGAGATGCACATCGTGGTGTTTGTGCCCCGCCAAAATCTCCAGATCCATTACTTCATTTTCGGTTAAAGGGCCATATACCATTGCCTTACAATTTTCCTCAACCTGTTGCACGGAACGGAATCCAGGAATCGGAATCACAATGGGACTCAAACCCCATAAGAAGGAAATTGCCCCTTGCACTAAAGTACGACCATTGCTGCGCAGTACATTCTGCATTTTTTCCAGTTTATCCAAATACGCCTTTTTAGGATGCCCATCTTTAGTAAACCAGTTCCAAACAGCCATGTTATTATGCCGCACATCATTTTCGGGGAAAGTGGTATTTTGATTAAATTTGCCGCTTAATAACCCCATCGCCAATGGTGATCGGGCAATACTGGCCAAATCTGAATCTTCACAAAAATCCAATAGATTAATGTTACCGGTCATCACATTGAGTTCTTGCTGAATAGTTGAGCAGTTGGGCCCCTCAGCAAATACCTTAGCACAGTCAACATCATCGGTACTCCAGCCATAGGTTCTGATTTTTCCTTCATCAACCAACTGTTCCAGTACATCACGAGTGGCGCTAGCATCACTCAAAGGATAAGTCCCTACATGGAATTGGTACAAATCAATATAATCAGTATTTAATCGTTGTAAACTTTTTTCTAAAGCTTGACGGACATACTCCGGATGCCCATTCATACCAATCCATTCCTGTGTATTAGCGTTATATTCCAAGCCAAACTTAGTGGCAATAATCACTTCGTTTCGTCTCCCGACCAAGGCTTTGCCCAATAATTCTTCGGAATGCCCTGTTCCATAAATATCGGCTGTATCAAAAAAGGTAACTCCATGATAGATGGCAGCATGAATGGCCGAAATAGATTCATTATCATTCACGTCCCCCCATCCCAGAGGTGCATTTTCTGCATTCTGAAAAGGTATTTTTGTATCCCACTGTCCAACCTTGAAAGGTCCGCCGATGGCCCAACATCCCATCCCCATGGGACTTACCTTTATACCAGAACCACCCAGCCGTTTCATCACATCTTGTCTCATAACTCACATTTTAAATCTTACATCACCGCCTCCACATCCGTTCTATGACGGAATTTCTTCGTGAGTATTCAGGTCTCCTCATTAATGGTTGTTTACCCTAACCATTAGCTAATTTAACGCATTCTGGCACTGGCGTCAACAAAAAAAGGACACCTATTTAAGACGAAAGTGAAATTTATTGAGAGAGGGAATCACCTACCTGAAGAAAGCCTTCGGAAAGGGCCAAAACATTCATGCCAAACATGACTTTTCCATCCTGCAACCGGTATTTGGAAAGGGTTCTCAAAGGCTCGGGACTGCGCAATGCCGATTCCGGATCAATGGTGGTAACAACACAGCGCGAACAGGGTTTAACAGCTTGGAAAGCAGCCGGTCCAATCTGAAAGGTCTTCAATGTATCTTCAAAATGAGGCTCTCCACCTGTGAAAACCAGATTGGGACGAAAACGCAACATATCGATGGGAAGCTGGAGTTTGGCATTCAGATGATCCAACGAGGACTGCCCGATTAGTAATAAGGGAAATCCATCACTAAACGCAGTAACTGTTCCTTGAGGCGCATACCTGGGATCCACTTGTCGATTACCATCAACCGGCATTTTAACCAGACTTACCGATTGCCCCAATACCTGGCTAAACAATTCATCTATTTCAGGATCCACCAATTCCGCATTAATGGTATCATTCCAGACAGTTACCAGCTTCTTCTGTCCACTCACTTTGGCCAAGGGTAACTCCAACCCAAATTGGGTATGTTTCCGGTTGGTGATTCGGAATCCGTCCTCATAAGCACTGACATCAAAAAAACATAATTCAGAGTGACGCCGCTGTGTTACAAATTGCCCTTGCTCATCAACCAACATCCACCTGCGGTCATGTTGTAAACCAAAACGATCAATTTTACTTTGCTGAAGAGAAATGGCCCCCAATGATTTTATGGGATAGATATAGAGCTGTGACAGTTGCATATGCAGATATTTTAACACAAGATATAGCTTGTATTTGATTCTGTCAATTCTGATCTATACATTGGTATATTGGCGGAACACCCTAAAATTTTACACATTCAACACTTCTCTGACAAGCAGGTGATTTTTTTCGGATGTCACATAAATCTGTCTTTAGCTATACTCTGTTTCAGGATCTACTATTGATTTCGCCGACTCCTCCAATACTGTATGTATTTTTCCTGAGTGATAATGCCGACGGGCCCTTCATAAATACCACCGGATAGCCGATCATCATACACACGAATGGCTATTGTGTTTTTATCTTTCAATAAGTGCGGTGGAATAAGGTAACCGCGCTGTGATTTATATGCGTTATTATACATGAAGTAACCATTGTTGATTTCACCGGTTTGACCAATTAATTCGCCGTTCACATACACTTCATCTACATCATCGATTTTACCCAATATCAACACCAGGCGTTGGTTCATTAAATGACCTGGAATCTCTATGGTTCTGCGGTACCAGGCGATACCGTTGTAATAACGATAGCCCTGATCTTCCCAGGCACCGGGGACAATAATGGATCCCCAATGATTATCCTTATAATCCTCCTCGGAATAACCGACATGATCACCGGTTTTGAATTTCCATTCACCTTCCAGATTCATGTCCAATAGGAATGGATTTCGCTCTTTTCGAATGCCGACTTTACCGGAAAAGATGCCTCCTACATTGTACGCATCATATACACGAACGGCTATTTGATTCTCTGCCCCATATAAGATGGCACCCACCGGAATACGATATAATCTGCGGGCATTATAGGCCGTCTGGAAATGAGGTGGAAAGGATCCTGACTTACCAATCAACAGACCATTGAGGTAGAGTTCATCCACATCATCGACAAAGCCTAACTCTAACCACAATACTTCATTTTTTAGAGCCGCAGGCAGATGCACCGTTTTGCGATACCAGGCATAGCCATCATAGCCATTAAATCCTTGACTTTCCCAGTCAGATGGCACCTTAACAGACTCCCAGTCAGCATCGTCATAATTTTTGTCAGCCCAATTCAGATCATCGCCAATGGAGAATTTCCAATTACCTTCCAATGGCAGATAATTCTGAAGGTTTTGACCCGACACAAGCCCTATCAATCCTTCTATTATAATTAATCCTATTACGAAATATAACCTCATCTTTTCTCTCCTTTAATCCAGGAACCATTCCCAAAAAGAATCCATGACGCCTTGTTGAGAACTACGCAACTGATAAAACGTTTCCAGCTGTCCCCGTGTCATAATACCAACTGGTCCTTCATAAATACCTCCCTCACCCATCAAATCATTTACTTGAATGGTCAATGTGTTTGGGGAGTTGAAATGAATGACCTCTTGCGGCAAGCGATAAGCTCTGAATAAGCGATAATCCGCCGTCCGGTCCCAGAAACTTTTTCGCCGGCGTAATGATTTGGTATCACCTACCTTTTGCCCATTAAAAAAAACGATCTCCTGATCATCAATCCGACCTAATACCAGAAAGAGTTCCTCTCCATTTAGTCCTTCATGGCAGGTAAATGTGCGACTATACCAGGCGGCACCATCAAAATCGGGCCATCCTTGCTCGTCCCAGTAACCGGGCACTTGAATAGACGTCCATTTGGAATCGGAAGGATCCACTCCTTCGCGAATGTGGTGATAGGCCGTAGTAAAATTCCATTCACCGGATAAATCAACGGATAAGAAACGAACTGTTTCATCGACATAGAGACCCACGGGATGACGCAGGATGCCGCCTTCATTATAAAAGTCGTAAACTTTTATGGCCAGTACATTATCTCCGACTTTCCAATAACTGGAAGGGATTCGATAAGTACGCTCCTGATTCCATGCTGTTTCTGTATTGGGCGGAAAACCACCGGATCGGCTTACCAACCGTCCATTCAGGTACACCTCATCGGCATCATCAATGGCCCCTATTCTAAGAAATAGTTGATCTTTAGGGATTCCTTTCAGTGAGATGGATTTACGGTACCAGGCGTAACCGTTATATCCATCATATCCTTGCTTTTCCCAGGCATCAGGGACCTTCAGGTAATCCCAGTTCTGATCATCAAAATCAGCTTGTTTCCAGGCTGGATCATCCCCAATGGAAAACCGCCAATGGCCCTCCAGGTTACGATACTGTTGCCATATCTGACCAGAAACAGGCATCGAAGCGCCAACCCCTATTATAAGTATGAAACCTGCTAAGCGTATTATCTCTCTAAAAGTAATCATGTATACTTTTTATCTCGTGTTAAAATAGAGATTTACATGGTGATTGAACAAATAATTCTCTACTATTTTTATCGATTTATTCCTTTCGTGATTGGCAATTACGAGACGGCCTCGTGATAAAAGACCAAATCAAATTTCAACATTTTCCTGGCAAACCGTTTATCCACTGTAATCACTTTATTCTTCAGTGTTTCTTTCACGTATTCGATCAACTTTTCATCCACCCCCTCAATTTTATGGAACACTAATTGATTCTGATCATTCACAATACATTTGAGTGTCACACTTTCTTTGGCATCGGGTAGTAAGTATTCAAATGATGGACCTTCCAGTGCTTTGCGTACTTCCTTTTTAACTTGTTTACAACATTTTTCCATGTCGTTTTTCTGCTTACTTTTTGCATCCACATTTGATACACCTGCTGCAAATAACATTGCTACGACCATTAAAAAACTAAACCTTTTCATAACTGTGTGTTTTAAAATTAAACCTTGAATTAATTTTCAATGGTAAAATTAGCGTGGGCTTAACACCACAGCGTCATGAAGATGTCATCTGTTGTCACGAGTTGTCACAGAAATGTCATCAGAAAATTTAGTTTCACATTATCAATACACCAGTCGGTAACCCATGCCGTGCACCGTAATGATGATTTTGGGTTGATTGGGATCCTCTTCAATTTTCTGCCGTAACTTCAGAATAAAATTATCAATGGTACGCGTTGTTGGCTGAAAATCATAGCCCCATACATTATCCAATAAACTATCCCGACTGATGGTGGCATTTTTATGCTTGATGAGATACTGCAGAATCTCCACTTCTTTCACCGTCATCTTCATCGGTTGGTGATCCACCTCAGCTGTTAAGGCATCAAAATCGACTTCCAGTTTGCCGATGGTGATACGATGGTTTCCGGCCTGCTTTTCCACTTTAGCTGAAGAACGGCGCAATACCGCTTTGATACGTGCCAGTAATTCCCGTAAGCTAAACGGCTTGGTCATGTAGTCATCGCCACCGGATTCGAGTCCGATCACCTTATCAATCTCTTCCCCTTTTGCCGTAAGAAAAATAATGGGTGTGTCAATATCGCGTTTCCGAACCTTTTTACACACATCAAAACCACTCATCTTGGGCAACATGACATCCAGCAATATCAAATCGTAGGACTGTTCCAGAATTTTATCCAATCCTTGCTGACCATCCGATGCCACATCCACATCATATCCTTCAAACTCCAGATTATCTTTTATTCCCGATTGCATATCGGGTTCGTCTTCCACTATTAATATCCGTTGCATCCAAAAACGATTTTACTGGTTCTTACTTATTTTGTCTATTGGGAATACCAAGCGAAATGTACTTCCTTTGCCTTCTTTACTATCCACTTCGATGCGCCCGTGATGGGCCTGCATGATAAACTGCACAATGCTTAATCCGAGGCCAGATCCTTTGGCATGATGGGCTAATGCCCCTTTGGTGACGCGATAGAACTTATCAAAAATCAAGGTTTGCTCCCGTTGAGGAATCCCCACCCCTTTGTCAATGATTTCGATATAAATAAAAGCGCCTTTTAAACCGGTTCGTATCTTCAGCCATTTGAGTTCATCACTATATTTAATGGCATTGTCTATTAAATTGATCACTGTTTCGGTGATGGCTTCCCGGTCACCCTCGATGGTTGTAAGCGTTGGGTCTAACGCATTTTCTACCTGGAAGTGATGTTTTTCCAGATGGTAATGGTAATTCTCTAAAACCGAGTTGATCACTTCATTGACATCTACCTGCGAAAAATGAAATTTTCGCCTGCCGGTTTCGATCCTGGAAAAATTGAGAATGTTATTAACAATACCCGATAAGCGCTGTGCCTCGCGGTAAATAATGTCATAGTATTTATACTTCTTCTCCTCGTCTTTGATGCGGCCCATTTGCAGGGTTTCGGCATACATGCTAATGAGTGATAAGGGGGTTCGGATTTCATGTGATACGTTGGAGACGAAGTCGGATTTTATTTTCGCCAGCCGTGATTCCCGTCGCACACTGCGGTAAAAAAACAGAGCCCCGATTACCAGCAAAAGGTCCACTAATACGATGAGGCCAATATTGCGCAGGGCTCTTTGACGTGCCAGATCCCGAATGGTCATCCCCACCGGCTGAATACCCAAAAGATAATCGGGTAATAACCAAATGGCCTGTTCTCCGGTTAATGATTCGGGTACGGTGTTGAAATCACTGCTAAAAACAAGCTCTCCCGAACTATGATGACGCACCGTCAGCACTAATTGGTCTCCTGCGACAGCTTGCATACGCGGCGATAAAACTTCTGCAATAAAACGCCGGGCATCTACAACCAGGGCACTGATATATCTCTCCCCATCCCGTTCAAGAGCAAATACAAACATTGATAAATGCGTATTATAGGCCAGATCTATTCCGGCAATTTTTCGATAGCCCCCTCTCAGGTAAGTAAATAAACGGTGCGTAGCTGAGAAGTTTTGCTGCAGGCGCAGGCGTATTTCCCGATCCAGTTCACTAAGTGCTGGTTGTGGTATACCTAATGAAATACTGTCATCAGGCCATGGAATCAAGCTTAAAAATTCAACTTGCGGATTCTTTAGAGGCCAATCACGTTCTATTTTAGCCAAATCACCTCCTTCTGCAAGGCGCCGGTGAATATTGCCAGACCAGCTGCTGACCATATCATCGGCATATTGATTAATGGAATAGAGCACCGCATCCAGTTGGTTGGCATATATGGCTTCAATCATCTGTTCCTGATCACTCAGTGAAGTCACCTCCACCACGGTGAACAATCCGGTTGGAATAATCAGCAGAAACAGAAGGAACAACCCGGGTTTTATATTTTTTACTCGCTTCATCTCAATAGGCTCGCATCTTAACAATGTTTAAAAGTAATGATTTATTCATACGATTCTCCCTTTTCGGTTACCGATACCACATCACCCACTATTAAAATGCTATTCAAGAACAACCAATTCCATTACGCGAACTGCTGACCTTTTACACTGTTCAACTATACGGTCATCGCTTTACAATATAGCCCTTTTACCTTGTGCTATATTCATTTTATCACTAGCTATCCGGCAACTTGTATCTGCGGTGGCCAGTTTTTGATCAACTGCATGCCACATTTCTATCACTGAGTGGCACCTGCTTCCTGCTATATGAACCTTATCATCGGCGATAATCACCCGGCGATAATCCATTACTCATGTACATAGGCCGATGCACACAATTGGCCTGTGTAGTCAAAAAACAGCATAATCAGAAAGTTTTCGTTTTCATTCAGTATCATTTCGATTTTGTCTATCTCCCATTTTCCCTTAACCAACCAAAAACCATAACCAACAGCACCTTGGCTATTATGCAAATCCCGTTTATCAATTATTTTTCTTTACAGATTCTTGACTTTTAAAAATTGTCGGGCTAATTTTATTTTAAAGAGTGCTATAACACACCAAATACTGATTCAAATGGAAAAAAGAAAGTTTAATGTCTCCAATTCGGAGCTATTTGAGTTCACAGGAACCGTTTTGTATCATCTGGATGAGGACTTAGAAAAGTTTAAGCTGTTTGATCCGGATTTGAACGAGGAAAAAAAAGGAGCTATAGCAACGCTTTATCACCAATCGGTGAGCAGCCCCACCGATCAGGCAGAAAAAGCACGAATCACCCAAAAAACATTGGAATTCCATCAGTTAAAAGATCGTAGTCGGATGTTAGTATCCCAAGTGCGCTATTTTGTAGAGAAGAAATTTAATGATCGGAAAGCCATACAGGATGAATTTGGTTTTAAAACTTACCAAACATCTACCCGATCGCAAGTTAAATTTATTGAATTTATGCTGCGTATGGCTAAAACCACCCAAAAATATAGCGACGAATTGGTTGAGAGTGGCGTATCAGAAACAGCCATTGATGAGGTGCAGAGCGTGGCACAGGAGCTGACCAGAGTGAATACCGAGCAAGAGGCCTATAAAAACACCCGGAAATTATCCACCGTTGACCGGACCCAGCTATACAACCAAATCTATGACGAATTGGGCAATTTCTCAGATGCCGCAGCGATTGTGTTTTCCAATGACCCGGTAAGGCGTAAACGCTATGTGCTACCCAACAATAGTGGTCAGCCAAGCCCAAAGCACACTGATGATGATGATGATGATGCTTCATTAAACTAACAACATCTAACCAGCGCTTACTTAAAAAAGTAAAAAGGGAAATTGAGAGTCCTTCGCCATCTCCCTTTCTTAGGAGATAATTTTAACGCTTGCGGATCGGGTAAATAAAACCACCTACAATGGCCGTAATGGTTGCCGCCAACACCAGGCCAAAACTGCGACCAGGGTGTGATTACATTGTTCTAACATCAAAGACCAATCCTTTTTTAGTGTTATCCTCTAATACCATAAAATAACGAAGGCACGGTACTTTTAACGGCTTTTTGTTAATTAAGTAGGCATTTGCTCGAATTAACGTAATGTTTAAATAAAAAAAGCAGCCGCCTCAGGTAACTCGTACATGAATAGAAATAATCATTTATGAGATAACAGAGAAATTTCTCTTTTCCTTTGCGATAACTACTATTAATTAGTAATTTACAAAGACTAAATCCTTAATTACACATTAATTTCTAATTATTATGAGAAACAAACCCACCCTTTTGGCCCTTTACATTGCGGCCTTAACCCTAATGGTAGCTTGCACAACCGCAAAAAAAGCTGAGCAACGGGCGCCTATCATTCCGTTGGAAGATTTCTTTAAAAACTCAGAACAGACCAGTTTCCAAATTTCACCGGATGGCACTCATTTTTCGTTTAAAGCCCCCTATGAAAAACGAATGAATGTGTTTGTTCAAAAGATTGGTTCAGAATCAGCTGTTCAAATTACCTTTGAAACAGACCGTGATGTGGCTGGCTATTTCTGGGCCAATGAAAACCGCATTCTATATATCAAAGATGATGGTGGCAACGAAAACTTTAAATTGTATGGTGTGAACATTGACGGTAGCGAATCCATTTGTTTCACCGATTTTGAAAATGTGCGCACCGGTATTATTGATGACCTGCCGGATCTGCCCGAGCAAGTGATCATCAGCATGAATAAACGCAATGCCCAGGCTTTTGACCCTTATCGGCTGAACATCAACACCGGCGAAATGGAGATGCTCTATGAAAATCCGGGAAACATCTCAGGCTGGATCACCGACCATGAAGGTAAATTGCGTGCGGCGACTTCAGTGACGGATATGGTGAATGCGACCTTACTGTACCGTGACACTGAGCAGGATGCGTTCCGCGAGGTATTAACGACTAATTTTAAAGAAACGCTGGCCCCTCATTTTTTTACATTTGACAATAAAAAATTGTATGCCTCGTCCAACCTCGGTAGAGACAAAACTGAGATTGTGATCTTTGATCCGGCTACAGGTGAAGAAGCTGAAGTATTGTTTAAACACCCGGAAGTGGATGTGGAAGGATTAAGCTACTCTCGCAAGCGTAAGGTTTTAACAACTGCCACCTATACCACCGATAAAGTGGGGCGCAAATTTTTTGATGCCGAAGCTGAAAAGATGCACAATCGTGTACAAAATGAACTACCTGATTATGATGTCTATTTTGTGAGTGCCAACCGCGAGGAGGATAAATTTTTGATTCGTACCTATAGTGATCGCTCTTTAGGTGCTTATTACTTCTATGACAAATCCACAGATGAATTAAAACACCTGACCGATGTAAGCCCCTGGCTGGATGAAAACATTATGGCCAACATGAAACCGATCAAGTATACTTCACGCGATGGTATGACCATCCATGGATACTTGACTTTGCCCGTTGGCATAGAGGCAAAAAATCTTCCTTTAGTAGTCAATCCACATGGAGGCCCTTGGGCACGAGACCATTGGGGATTTAATCCCGAAATTCAGTTCTTAGCCAACCGGGGTTATGCTGTTCTGCAAATGAACTTCAGAGGCTCAACAGGTTATGGAAGAGATTTCTGGGAATCGTCCTTCAAACAATGGGGACGTACCATGCAAGATGATATCACTGATGGCGTGAAATGGCTAGTGGAACAAGGTATTGCTGATAAAGAGCGCGTGGCCATTTATGGTGGCAGTTACGGTGGATATGCCACTTTAGCGGGCTTAGTCTACACTCCCGATCTCTACAAATGTGGTGTGGATTATGTGGGTGTCAGTAATCTCTTTACTTTTATGAATACCATTCCCCCTTACTGGGAACCGTATCGTGAGATGCTATACGAAATGGTGGGGCATCCGGAAAAAGATAGCCTGCTATTGGCTGCTGCTTCTCCGGTATTTCATGCCGATAAAATTACGGCTGCATTATTTGTGGCGCAGGGTGCCAATGATCCGCGTGTGAATAAAGACGAATCGGATCAAATGGTAGCTGCCATGAAAGCACGAGGGATTGATGTGGAATACCTGGTAAAAGATAATGAAGGACACGGTTTCCGTAATGAAGAAAATCGATTCGATTTCTATCATGCGATGGAAACGTTCTTAGGTAAACACCTGGAGAACCAACCGGTTGTTGAATAAACATGCCAATATCAAATAATGCGAAAGGCTGCCTCGATTGGGCAGCCTTTCTATTTTTTGTGAGATTAGCTGTTACAAACTGGCAATGCTAATAGCAACTTTCACGCCCAATACTCCTGAAACGACCTCATTGATATCATCCTTCAGATAGACGGAATAAAACAGCGATGGTTTGATAAAACTTTTAGTGTAATGAACCCCGAAATTTAAAGAGCTACAAAAGCGATTATTAAATTCATCCATATCTTCACTCACAATAGCTTGCCCGATTAATTCACCTGAAACAGCTAGTGTACCACTATTGTATCCGCCACCAAAAGCATAACGCACAAACACTTCTGAATCCACATCAGAATCGTGACTCACCATAAACTGTGGGCCGCCATCAACATAATAAAAACCTCCACGATGGGGATTGTTGTAATACCCGAATAAAAATGCAGCCGTTGTTACATCCTGAGCATATTTCGGAAAATCATTAAAATCGGATAATAACATAAACTGTCCTAAATCAAACTCCTCCTTAGTTGTGGTGGGTAAATAAAGCTGCCCCCGCCATTGAAAACAACGACTCTCGGTAAACCACTTTTGAAACCGGACACCCATCATTACATTTCCTATTCCATTGTCATTTTTCTCGATTGTATTATCACCCTCTAAGTAATAATTATAGCCACCATACCCGCCATTATATCCATAATACTCATAATTTTCAATTTCATATTTCATAAAAGCAAGCGGAATGGATACTTCGAGGCCCCAATTCTTATTGATTGGATAAGAAAAGGCGAGGTCATAAATTCCTGAAAGAATACCTACCTTTTCCACGTCTTCAAACGAGGCGCGCAGAAATCGAAATTCAAACCGGGCAAGCGAATCCGGCCGGGCCAATACACTTCGAAATTGCCCACTTGACAGGTGAAAGGTTGAGATTAAAACAACCGTCAATAAAATTAGCTTCTTCATTTGTTAAAAAATATCAGGTTAAAGAAATAAGTAACTTAATTTGACTCCCACTGAACCGATGGAAAACCATTCTCTCAGCCGGTCCTCAAAAACATAGTTATAAAGAATAGCCGGACGCAACCGCCCACGCGTAAAATGAATGCTGCCATTCAATGTGTTCCAATAGCGATGATCCGATTGGTAAAAATCCTTATTATCGTGATAGCGCCCAATCCATTCCCCGACAATAACAACACATTCTTCCTCATAAAACAGAATTTTCTAAACCCTATGTATGATCATAATTTTCCGTAAAAATAGTAGAATTATTAGAGTATCTGAACAAAGACTCTATTCCGATATGCGTTCTTGGTAAGGACCAACACTTATCTTCTGATAAATAATTGCAAGCGAGTACATAAAGTAGAAAAAAAAAGTGAAAAAGACAAACTTTTTTACATGCCTGACAACATGTTAATAACTAATGAAAACTATTGATTTTCATTCTCCAATGCATTAATTTTAACATACTCTTGCAACCGGTGATAAGAAAGCAGATCTGGTCTTTATCCATAGGCTTGCAAATACTGAATAGGTAAAGTGAAACAAAACTGTTCAATCCTATGGACAGTATCGCTTTTGAAAGAATAGTTATTAACAATCAAACATCCACGGAACATGACAAACACTGAACCCACTATCAGCAAAGCTCCCACTTGTGAAGCCAAATATGATAAGCTTACCACCATGCAATCGAAAGTATGGCCCATTCTCAAACAACTAAATTATAAAAGCCCTGTTCAATTAAACACGATCATCGGTAACCAAACCGTTGATTTCTACTGCCCACAACTTAAATTGGCCATCATCATCCGTACATCCGACATTACCGGATCCACCCGGGATGCTTATGAAGAATATTTTAACCGACTGGATATAAAAGTCATTTTTGTGAGCTATGTGGATATGCTATTACACGCCAAAGATTCAAGAAACAAGTTGATGAGCCAATTAATCCAACGACAGCGAGAATTCTAATTGAAAATATGAATAAATAATACACCACCATTTAGATGAACAGGGGGGCTCTACGAACACGGAGTCTCCCTGTTTTACGTTATGTGTATCTCCACAACATTTCCTGCAAAGTCGTCATATTGGGTCACATCTGAGATATATGTCACCTTTTTTATTTAACTTGTAACTGTCCCGTATTTCGTTACTTCTTTATCCAGATCCATGAAAAGACTGTCCCTCTTTCTCATACTTTCCGTAGTGTGCTTTACGGTTTATGCTCAGAAAAAAAGTGTTGAAGCCCACTATATTTCATCTCCCCTTACCATTGATGGTATATTGAATGAACCGGCCTATCAACACGCTCAACCAGCAAAAGATTTTGTTCAATTGGCACCCTATAATGGGGAGCCGTCCTTTCAACCTTCAGAAGTCCGGTTTTTATACGATCAGACAGCTATATACATTGGAGCTATGTTGTATGACAGCCATCCCGATAGTATATTCAATTACCTGACTGCCCGTGATAATATCGGGATGGCCGATTATTTTGGTGTCTACTTCGATCCTTATAATAAAGGCCAGCTGGCCTATGGTTTTTTCATCAATCCCGCAGGCGTACAAACCGATATCAAAGCCATTAAAGGAGAGCACGATGCAGAAGATGGGAATTGGGATGCTGTGTGGGAAAGCAAAACCCGGATTACAGATAAAGGCTGGATTGTGGAGATGCGCATCCCCTACTCGGCCCTTCGTTTTCCGGAACAGGACATTCACGTCTGGGGAATGAATATGTTTCGGAATATACGCCGTTATAACTCTAATAACTCCTGGAGTATGATCGACCGAAATGTCATGGGTTTTATTCATCAACAAGGCGAACTGACCGGAATCAAAAACATCACCCCACCTGTTCGTCTCTCGTTCACTCCTTATGCTGCGACTTACCTGGAATATAAAGACGGTAGCTCATCACCCAACTTTATCTACAAAGGCGGACTCGATTTAAAATATGGAATCAATGAAAGCTACACTTTAGATATGATGGTCATCCCTGACTTTGGCCAAATACAATCAGATGATGAACGCCTCAACCTCTCCCCTTATGAGGTGTATTACGATGAGCGCCGCCAGTTTTTTACCGAGGGTGTAGAACTGTTTAACCGGGGGGATATCTTTTATTCCCGTCGCATTGGGGCAAGCCCAAAATTCGGGGACCGCGCTGATGATGCTATTGACAATTCTGTGAATGAAATGATTGATGACCGTCCTTCGGAAACACAATTAGTCAATGCGACTAAAATTTCAGGACGCAATAAACAAGGCCTGGCCATCGGTTTTTTAAACGCCATGTCGCTACAATCACATGCAACGGTACGAGATACCATTACCGGACAAACACGTGACCTTTTAATTCAGCCTTTTACCAATTATAATGTATCCGTTTTGGATCAGTCCTTGAAAAACAACTCCTACATTAGTTTAATCAACACAAATATGTGGATGGCCAATGATCCTTTTATGGCCAATGTAACTGCTACAGAATTTCAAATCCGCGATAAATCCAAGACTTTTGCTGTCAGTGGTAAAGGTGGCCTGAGCCATCGGGGCAGTGAAGAGAAAGAGACCGGCTGGTTTGGAAAAGTAAATCTCGCAAAAAATAGTGGCAAATTACACTACGGCATCGGCCAGGAAATCTACTCCGACAAATATAATCCCAATGATATGGGGTATTTACGACGCAACAATGAAATGGAAACTGAACTATGGATCAATTATCGCTTAGTCGATCCGTTCTGGTTATTCAGAGAACTTCACGCCGATCTGTGGTGGGAATATTCACGTGTCATTAATCCCTCAGACTTTTTCGGTCAGGAAATTGGTTTTTTCACTTATGGTCTATTCAAAAATAATTATGGGATGGAAATGAATGGCGGTTGGGAGTCTGAAAAAAACGATTATTACGAAACGCGTGTGGATGGCCGGTACTTTTACAACCCTGATTCCTGGTGGGGCAATCTGGAATTACATACAGATCGTAGAAACGCTCTCAATTTTTACTTTCATGTGGGCGGATTTGGACGTCCTGATTATACCGAACATAGTATCTGGACACATATAGGAGTCAACTGGCGCGTGGGACAACACCTGCAACTGGAATATGATTTTGAATCGAACAAGCACATCAATGATCGTGGTTATATTGAAAAGAGCGAGGCGAACGATACCATTTGGTTTTCCCGCCGTGATATTGAAATGTTGGAGAACAGGTTAGAAATTAAGTATGCCTTTAACAATGCCTTAAGTCTGCAATTACGTGGCCGCCACAATTGGGCGATGGTTGATAGCAAAGAATTTTATACTCTAAACACAGACGGTTCATTAGAAACGAATCCGGAGTACACCGAAAATCAGGATGAGAATAACAACTGGTTCAATGTGGATCTGATCATACGTTGGGTGTTTGCCCCCGGTTCAGAGATGACCCTTGGCTGGAAAAACACGATCTATACCAACGGCGACGAAATAAACTCCAATTATTGGAACAATATAAAAAAAACCTGGAACACTCCTCAGACAAACACCTTTTCACTAAAGATTCTTTATTACATTGATTACAATAGTTTAAAACGAAAACGGAAAGGATAATCCTTCATTATAAGGTTAAGAAAAGCAAAGGCTTCATAAGGGTTTGTATCCGTCAAAGGATCTATTCTTTTTATATACCGCTCTCTTTTTTTGTTAAATAATTGCTTATCTTTAATCTATCGTTAGTTATACAGTATTTTTCCATTCATCTCAAATATTACTATAATGCGTACCCTTGTTTTATATCTGGTTTTTGTGGTCACTTCATTTGCCACACATGCACAATACAGCTCACAACCTATTGATTCTCTCCGAAATAATAATCAGTTAGTGATTGCAGCATTAACCATTAAGCTTCAAAACCCAACCATTCAAACGGATTTTACCTCCATCAATTATCTGGAAGGAACGCGTGGATTTTACATTAAATCGCACACAGGTATGTATGAGCAATACAACTTATCAGATATGCAGGCAACGCGATTACCTGCGTGGAAAGGGCATTATCCACAATCGCCCCTCCAATTACAATACGACGGTAATCATTTGTCAAAAGATAGCTTTAACCCACACGGATCAGCGGATATTGGATCAGCACTCATCAATGGTGTTCTAAATGGTATTATCTTTGGCAATAAATATTAACAAAGCTGGTAAAAACCGGC
>JAEINY010000098.1 GCA_016342595.1 Marinilabiliaceae bacterium | reverse complement strand
CACATCCTCATATGGGGCAGATAGCTTATCTCTGTGGCTTTATGGCCTATCATAAAGGGGAGATGGATAGTGCATTGGTGTATCTGGAAAAAGCACTTATATCATGGACACAACAAGAAGAATTTTTAGGGCAGGCTAAGTGTCACCTGATATTGGGTTGGATTTCTGAGGGAGCCGGGTTTTGGGAACAAGCTAAAGGTGATTATTGTAAAACCATTCAATTAACCCAATCAGCCAATTGTAAAGAAACGGGTTTGGCCTATCTGGGTATAGCCCGTTGTAAGCAAATTCTTAAAGAATCGGTTCGGGATGAAATTGAGATGGGGATATCCTGCCTTAGGGCAACCGGTAAAAAAGAGTTTGCCTTGTATGCCGATTTCTCCGGTTTTATGTTTGGGGATAAAAATGAGGAGGCCGCGAATCATCTTAAATCGGTCGCAGATGAATATATGAGTCTGAAATTGGGAAATAATGCAGCTTCTGTATATAAGTTGTTGGCCAGGTATTGTATGAATCAGGGGCAATTGGATTCTTCAAAAGAATTTTTAGATAAAGCCATAGGTATTTATGATGAAAGCTATTCTCAAATATCATTGATGCCCGGTTTAAAGCAGTTTAAAGGAGTGTTGTTTTTTCAGGAAAAGGATTATGAACAATCGCGCCAATCATTGTTGGAATCAATAAAATGGTATGATAAATTAGGAAAAGAAGGTCAGAAGTATTTTGCGTATAAATACCTCTATCGGATCGATACCCTGCAGGGTAATTATCAGCGTGCCATTTATTATCAAAGCAGGGCCTTTGAGAGTTTTAAGACGGCACGGTATAAAGAGAAACAGTTGATGGCCAAAGTGGCAGAGGTAGATGTCAAGGTTTTATTGATGCGGCAAACCATCGACCGGCTGGAGTATACTAATAAGATGAATGGCATCCTTTATTGTAGTGCTATTGTTTTAATATTGCTGGTTTTATTGGTAATATTTCAACTAATCCGAGGTCGTTATCGAAATGAACAGCAAAGAGAGCAAGAGCGCACCCGGCAATTTCAGAATCTGTTGGTTGGCTTGGGGGAAAAGCGATTGTTGCAGCAGCGCATTGCTGAAAGTTCTGATGTGATATCCAGTGATCCTGTATTGTCAGCTTCCTTATCGGATGATTTTTCGGTATGTTACATTGAGACGATCCGCGAGTTTGGCAGGAGTTTTTCTCAACTCAGTGATACGGAAATCCGGTACGCAGTGATGTTTGCATTAAATTTATCGGGTGATGTGATCTCCGAAATACAGAATGTGCAGATGGCTGCTATTCGGAAGGTGAAACAGCGCATTCGGCAGAAACTGGAATTGGATAACGATAGGTCACTTGAATTATATTTTCAGCAATTTCTGAAGACTGAAGCTTATGCTGAACTAGTGGAATGATTTGCATATTATAGTATTTATTACAGGGGTGTATTTTATGTAAACTAAATGTGACACAGAGTACTCGACCCTTGATGTGCTAACAAAAGACGAGATAACTTGGATTAAGAAAACAGAAATCTGAGTAAAGACCGGTGCAGATCATGGGCGATTTTTCAGTCCCTCATAGAGTAGTCGCTCGGCAGGGCGATCGCATTTACAAAAAGACACTCCGTACCCCAAAAAAGTAACCACAGATTACGCAGATTATCACAGATTTCATGTTTTCCGTCGGAAAACAATCCGTGGAATCCCTAGAATCTGTGGTTAAAATTAAGATAATATATCCGAAGTTCGGATTAACTGTATATAATGAATGCTGTGGTAAAAACACAACAATCCTTTTTAAATGCGATTGCCATGAGTCACTCGGTGGCCACTTAAAGATTCACAGAGTTTTTTTAAAGCTCTGAAAGAGCGACATGGTAATTGCATCCCGTAAAAACGGGACAGGTACGGTGCAGCGAAGCGGAGCCCTATGATAATATGATGGCACGGAAAAACCGGCGCAACCAGTGAGGTGATAACCGCAGTCGACTCCATGCGCCGTAATATGCAAAACTTCTTTTCATTACTTGGCGACTCTGCGTCTTGGCGGTTGATGTATCTCTTACCAAAAACAATTTCGTATTGAAACCACTGAGGTGGTTTCACTTTGCTTCAACCGGAATACCAGCTTTATAATTAACAACTGAATTTATTCATTTTTGCGTATTATGCTCGATAGCGTAACCAGCCATCCAAGGTGTGAACCGCCTTATTGCAATGGCGTTAAAATCGCTGCAATGTTTTTAACCACGAATTGCTCTAATTTCACGAATTATAAACTGCTATACCGTTTGAGTTTCCCGTCCGAAAACGAATGGGTTTAATTCGATTAATTCGTGGTTCCTAAAACTAAAAATGTCTGCTTTTAGTCAGAAAACCATCAAATTTCATTTTTAAGGTTGGGTTCAGGGTGCACATATGTTCATAAATGGGGGGGGGTAAATGTTCAGCAACCTCAAAAATATGATCTCATGACGGTGAAAAATACTCTTGTAAGTCAAGGCAGATCAGTTACAAGTGATTTGTCACACTTTTGTCACACCTAAAATTAGAGGTTTTGTATGGTATTTATCTTACTTTATTAACTGTAATAATTCAAATATCAAACCATGGAGCAAAAAAAAATAAAAAATAATACAAAACTGATTTTAGGTCTTGGCATCCTATTAGTTTGTGTAAATATGATTATTCCCCAACATTCCTACTCGGGTGAGTTTGATCTACAACAACTATCCTGCATTGCTTATGCTGGCGAAGAGAGTGGTGAAGGTAGTGGAGAAATTGATCCTGATGTAAAACCATTCAGCATCAGAGGGTGGTTTGGGGAGTTTTTTGATGCGATTGGGCTTTTAGAAGAGTAAAAAAAAAATCAGAAAATTAATTATCCATGCTCAAAGTCCTGAAAGCAATTCCTTTATTAATAGTGCCTCTTCTTTGCTTAGGCAGTTCCTTTGTCATCGATCATAAATTGATGCAGGGAGTCATTCTTCCTAAGTGGCTCTGGGTGCAATTGATGGCTATTCCTACGTTACTATTTATTGTCGTGGGTGTGTTCCTAAAAAAGACAAGAATTATTTTTACAAAGGCTGATATCGTATTAATTGCCTTGGTTATCTGGTTGATTGTACGAGCTAGTGTCAATGCTCATTTGAATGAAGTAATGGTGTTGAAAGTTTTGGCTGGTGTGATGATTTGGTTATTTATTCGATTATTTTTTTCATCCCAAGAGGTGATTAAAGCAACACTGTTTATTTATATGGCTGTTATTGCCAGTCAATGTATATTAGGGTTATTACAACTCTATGGATTCCTCGGTTCCCACCATTCCCTATTCCCTATTACGGGAACCTTCCACAACCCGGGCCCCTTTTCGGGGTTCGTGGTTAGTGGTTTGCCGATGGCATTGGGGGTTTATTTTGTAACACGAAAAAAACGTATTACACAGAGAGCGCAGAGAGGTAATAATAAAGAGGAGTTTCACGGAGAAGAGGAGAAAGGTCTCTTTTCGGTTTCCATAGGGGGAGGAAAGGTCACTACCTGGTCATCCATTATGAATGGGTGGATATCCGGATTAATCACTTGGGTGAAACAGCTGACTGGAGACGTTTGCTTACATTACTTTTCTCAAGTAGTCATTGTTTTGTTGTTACTGGTTTTACCAGCAGCTCGGTCACGAGCAGCGTGGTTAGCTGGAGCAATTGGATGTGCATATGTTTTTTGGTTTTTTAGGAAAGAATTAAAAACTTCTTTGCGTGCCGATAATTATCGGGACTTTGCGTCTGCTCTGCGTATCTTTGCGTTACCAAAAAAACTGCTTGTTTTTATTGGGCTGCTTGTATTTCTTGCATCTTTTATTGGTCTTTACAAATTCAAGCAAGGTTCCGCCGATGGCCGCCTACTGATGTGGCAGGTCTCCTGGGAGATGATAAAAGATAAGCCCGTGATGGGTTGGGGGAGTGGTGGTTTTGAGGCCCATTATGGCGATTATCAGGCCGGGTGGTTTCGTAGTGGAAAAGGCACATCAGCACAGGAGTTGGTGGCGGGCACGCCCGATGCACCGTTTAATGAGCTGATCCGTATTTGGGTGGAGTATGGTGTAGTAGGTGTCTTTTTGGTGCTTGGCATATTGTATTTTTGTTTCGCAAAGTTACGCAGAGAATCACAAAGGGACACAAAGAAATCTTTGCGTGGCTTTGTGTTTCCTTCGTGCCCCGATATCTATCGGGGCTTTGCGATACTGCAAGGAAGCTTGCTTTCGATTTTAGTCTTCAGTCTCTTCTCATACCCACTTGACGTTGCTCCCATCGTGGTTCAAATCATTGTATTGATAGCACTCATTACTAACCTGCAATCCGCAACTTACGGACTTTCCCCTAAAACCTATAACCTAAACCCTATTATCTCAAAGCTAGCAGCCCTTGTTCTGCTCGCCCTCATTCCTTATATCGCCCATCAAACCCTGAACCAATACAAAGGTCATAAACACTGGAAAGAAGCCTATCAACTGTACCAATACCAGATTTACGACGATGCTGCAGAAGAGTATGAAAAGGCCTTACAGTATTTGCCGGCTAATGGATTACTGTTACAAGTCTATGGTAAATGTCTGGCCATGGATGAGAAATGGGAACAAGCTAAAGAAGAATTGAGTGAAGCCAGTAATTTTAGAAGCGATCCTATTCTCTACACCACTTTAGGTGATACCTATAAAGCATTGCATACATATGATCAGGCTGAAAAAGCCTATTGGCATGCCTGGCAAATGGTGCCCCATAAGTTTTATCCCAAATATTTATTGGTGAAATTGTATGATGAGAATGGGGAAAATGAAAAAGCCAGAAATCTAGCCAGTGAACTAATTGGTAAAGAGGTTAAAGTGGAGTCTGTGGCTATTGGTGAGATGAAAAATGAATTAATGAGACTTTTGCAAAAGTGAGATGTATAAATTATAAATGTTTAAAATGAAAAAGAAAGTTTTAAGAGTGATTGCTGGTGCAACGTTAATGGTAGTTATGGCTGTAGGAATGCAGGTGAATAATGTACAGAATGAATCATCTTTAGTGATGGAGAATTTGGAGGCATTAGCAATGGCTTATCCGGAAATGGGCGATACATATGCCTGTGTTTATATTCCTGGATGGGGATATTGTGCTAAGGATAAACTTATGTTTTCTCGATGTCCATCATACGAATGTAATTAAAGAATTTTAAAAAAAATAAATTTTGGGCTGTGCGCAGCACAGCCCAAAAAAGACTTAATTTATGAGAATAATATGTTTGCTTTTCTTAATTGTACTTACCGCTTGTGTTACTAAAAATCACCACGAAAATAAAAGAAGAGTCTTTGAGGTTGTAGCCTCAAATGATATACTCTCCATTCCACCAGGTAAATATGTAAATGAAGAGTCGATAGCGATTCGTTATTTTAAGGATGATAAAAAAGAGTATTTGGCTTTGTTGAATCAAAGTGCAAATGAGATTATTATATATGACCTACAACTATGTCAATTGTCAAAACGCATTAAATTTGAGAGACGAGGACCTGAAAGAGTTGGATTAATATCAGGATTTGATATGTGGAGTCTGGACTCTATTTATTTAACAAGCAAGACTTTTTATCGATCGTTATTTTTGGTTGATTCATCTTCACATGTTTTGAGAAAGCTAGATTTTGTCAATCAGGGGGGAGAAAGTTTGATGGCTCGTATTGCACCATTACACAGTCATATAAATAATGAGTTAATTTATAGAAATAGTAATTTATTAGTAGGAACCTATATCATGGGTGCCAGTAATAATGCCAAATTAATTGATCAGCCCTTTCGTTATATTTATGATATGAAACGAGATACATGTTTAGGGATGGTTAATTATCCAAAATTTTCAGAGGACTCCGATGCTCAATTGGGATATTATAGTGGTATTGGAATATCGAATGCATTAATTTACAGCGGTGTAAACGAACCTAATGTATATGTTAATAATGGCTCCAAATGGAAGTCGTATAATATTCGTAGTCAATACCAGGAAAATGAAATAACTGCGAATTACATAGGTGTTCAGGATATTAATACCGTTTTTCGTATGATGGTGGAAACGCCAAAATATTTGTCTTTTTTGACGGATAAGGCTCAGGGTGTGTATTATCGATTTTTTTATCCGGGAGTATCCGGTGTACCCGATGAAGACATACAATACTTTCAGCGTTATCATAAGTGGTTTACTTTGATGGTCATAAATAGTAAATTTGAAGTTGTAGGAGAAACCAAGTTGCCCGATGAATATTATAATCCCAATATGGCATTTGTGTCTGAGCAAGGGCTTTATTTATCCTTATCAAGGAAGCATCCAAAATACAATGATAATTTTATGTGTTTTGAACGAATGCTTATTAAGAAAGTTAAGTAATCTTTAGTTATTAATTATGCTAAAATATTTGTTGTGCCTTTTGCTTTTAAGTGGCTGTATAAGTAAGTCAAAAGATTCTACTATCGATGTTATATCGGAATATATTGGTAAGAAGATTTATTTGCCAAGTATAACAAAGCCTCATTTAAAGAAAAAATTCACCATTGTGACATTTGTTTCATTGGATTGTTCGGAGTGTATTGACGACCTTGATAAGTGGAAGGAGTGGATAGACCAATATAGGAATAAAGTTAATTTCGTGTTATATTATAATACTTCTGATGAGGTAAGAAAAAGGTATGTGTGTGAAGAGTATAGTGAATTGAGTAATTATATGGTCTTTGATGAGAATAATAGGTTTTTAAAGGATAATGGAATGCGGAATCTTAGTAGAATTTTCTGTACTTTACTATTAGATAAAAGTAATAATGTTTTGTTAGTGGGAAATCCTTTTTCAGGAGATGAATTGGGAGCTTTATATCGAAATTTACTTGAAAAGTAGAAAATATGAATATGTTGTATGGGTTATTACTTTTTTGTGGCTTTGGGTTCGAAGGGGAGGTATCTTTGTGTCAATCGAAGTTGCAAAGCCGAATTGAATGTTATGAAGAGTTAAATGGTAAATTGACTGAAGTTGAGGTTAAAACTAAAATTGATAAAGATGGAGTAGAATTTAACTTCCCTAGTGGATATAGAATTGTTATTAGGCAGAATGAGAAAATTCTTTATAGAGATATTCTCATCAAATACAAAACTCTTCATGACACGCATCTTAAAACTAAAAATGGTTATCCAAAACTAATGGGAACAGTGGAATGCAAGAATATCAATAATCGAGAGAATTGTTTAGCCATTGATCCTAGGTTAAGGATTTGGTATGCATATATAACGCAACGATTATTTGATGAAAGAGGTTTGCTAGTTATTGATATACCAGTCCAAGCAATAAACGCCGATCCATATGAATCTGAGCATGTCTTCTTTATTAAGAGTAAGTCTGTTGAAGGATTTATTAGCGCCTTAAAATAAGCTTCTGGAGCTTAAAAAAACTCTAAGTATTTCAATTGATCCTATATGAAATTATAAAGGTTGGTTTGTGAAACCTGTTTCAGTTTATCACAATGGACAAAAAGGTATTAGTCAGTTGATAATAATGGGATGTGTAATATAAGCAGGAACGAGCAAGCTAAAGATTGTAGAGGAAATTATTTAAAGTTCATGTAATATGGAACCGAAAAATCTTTTGGCAATCCTAGCAAATTATACCACATAAGTTTATTCCAATTATTTATTGGCGAAACGTTATGATGAGAATGGGGAAAATCAAAAGGCTGCACGAATAGCCGCTGAGTTGCTTAATAAAGATGTAAAAGTAGAGTCGCGCGCTATTGAGGAGATGAGAGATGAATTAAAGAGACTTTTGCAAAAGTGAAATATATAAATTACAAATGTTTAAAATGAAAAAGAAAGTTTTAAGAGTGATTGCAGGTGCTACGTTAATGGTAGCTATGGCTGTTGGAATGCAGATGAATAATGTATTGAATGAATCATCATTAATGATGGAGAATCTTGATGCTATTGCAATGGCATCTGGTGAAAGCAGTTCAGATCTTTGTGAAAAATATTGTTTTTCTAATTACTACTACAATTGCTGGATAGAAACTAATGTCAGTTATATTACTTGTTTTAGTAGAATAGCACGTTTGTAATGTTAAAAGCATTGCTAACTGATTGAAAAAAGGAATGGAGGTCTCATGTAGATCTCCATTATGATTAGTAAGAGAGGATGATCATAAATTCGTAATTAACATTAAAGAATAGAAATGAAATTTTTAGTAGAGTACGGCTTTGTATTATTGATTTTGTATTCATGTCAACATAAAGAAATGGAAAAGTTGTCATTCGTTGATGATTCGTTTAATTCAGGGTTTAAACTTAGTAAAGGTAAAGTTGTGGATATTAATGATACTGCTTTTGCGTTACCCATTAGCATCAAGTATCATCCTAAAGATTATCTTATTTGTAGTGAAATAAAATCAAACGATTTGCTTACAATAGTCAATCTTAAAACAGGAGCTATTCAAAAAGTTGTGAAAAAAGGACGCGGGCCCAATGAATGTATACACGTGGGAAGTGTTTCAATTGTCAATGATGACATTTGGGTTTATGGACCTGCTTTACAGAAAATGCTGCATTTGAAACTTGATTCTGTTGGTGCTTTTTATATAAAAGAAGAATTTCGAATCAATGAACAAATGCCTCGATGTATTGCACTAACAAACGAATTGTTTGCAGGTACTTCTTTTTCGAAATATAGAGTTTCTTACTATAATAGAAAGGGGGATTTTCTTTATGGTACCCTAGGACTTCCAAAAGAAATTGCCCCAAACGTAGATATAATTCCCAATGTAGTTTTTCAAACTGCAATAACTGCTACGCCGGATGGTAAACATGTGGTATTGGCAAATCAATTTATAGATGTTTTGGAGTCCTATTCCGATATTGGGGATACTACCTTTGTTTTAATAGGTCCTGATGGATTTAGGACAAATGTTAAGCCCCGTAAAATTGGAGGAGGTAGAACTTTTCCTATGGATCCGCTTTGTCTTGCTTATGCTGAAGTGACCGCTGTTGAAAATGAAATATGGGGATCATATATTGGTGTGCAAAAGCAAAAAGGATCCTCATCCCAAGGTGGTATGGATGTACCCAAGCAGATATTTTGTTTTTCTTGTCAAGGACAACTCCTAAGAAAAATTGAGTTTGATAATGGATTTATTTCTTTTGCAGTAGACTCAAAAAAGGCAAAGGTCTTTTGTCTAGTGCATGAGCCAGATATTAAGATTGTTCAATATGATATTACTAAATTGTTAAACTAATGTATGATTTCCTATAACGATGAGTTTTTTAAAAAAAATCGAAAAGGTGTTGAAGAGTCTACTAAGAAAAAGGTTAATGTATCTATGTGCGGCAATGAGTATTTTGAGTAGTTGTAATACCAATGATCAGTATATTCATATACCTGTTGAAATCGTTCCTGCTGAAGAAAAGAAAGAGCTATTTGAGAGAAAGAATTTCTGTATTGTCTATTATTTTGATGGAAATTGTTCCTTCTGTTATTCTAATGTTTTAGCAATAGAAAATTCTTGTCCTGACTCCATTGGTAAGATGTATGTTTATTATGGCGAAGATACTTTAAGTATTAATTTTAATTTGGAGAAGTTGAAGATCGAGAAGGAAAAATTGTTTTACGACACAAATAACTTATTCAGAAACTGTAATAAAACTCTATTTCCAAATAATGTTTTCATTATAGATTCTACATGTAGTGTGGTTAAATCAGCAGAATTCTTTGATGAAGAGTTAATTAATGAGATTCAAAATAATTTTAAAAAATAAATATATGAGAAAGATTGCAGTACTTATTTTTATAGTTATAAGCAGTCGTATGTATGCACAAGAGAAAGGTGTCTTTGTTGATTCGCGTGATGGGATAGAGTATAAGTGGGTTAAAATAGGTCAACAAGTATGGATGGCTGAAAATTTAGCCTATTTACCTGCTGTATATTCGCCATTTGAAGAACGGGTGCAGCCTCAAAATGGAAGGGAATTGGATGTGAAAATACTGGAATCATCCTTTCAGTTTGTATATGGGTATGATGGTACTGATATTACTGAGGCTAAATCGCATTATAATTATGAGAAAAATGGGGTACTTTATAATTATACTTCAGCTACTAAATCTTGTCCCGATGGTTGGCATTTACCTTCTGATAAAGAATGGATGGAGTTGGAGGAATTTATAGGTATGGAAAAATCTGAAATAGAGGTTATGAAATTTGTTAGGGGAGATATTGCAGATAAACTTAGGAGCAGAGAGTTTTGGGGTGATCAAGTAAAAGCTATGGATGATTTTGGTTTCTCTATTCTGCCTGGTGGAACTCTATATATAAGTCCTAATCATAACAATGGGGCAAAATTTTTAAGAATTGGTCAGGCGGCCTACTATTGGTCATCAACGGAATATAATCATGCAATCATCGGAAATATACAGGGTGTTATGCGTTCTATTGAATGTTATAAAAGTCTCGAATTTGATGTTGCTAATAATAGCATAGGAAGGTATCCAACAAGTAAATGGTATGGGCTTTCAGTTAGGTGTATTAAAAATTAGGGGTGTTATTTTGATCAATGGAAATTAAATATATTTAATGACCTACTTGAATTATACAATATTAATATTGAAGTTTAAGAATTATCTAAGTAGCTGTTTAAATCTTGAAATATAATAACGCAAATAAATAGTACTCCTTTTCCTAATGCATGTTAAAGTGATAAAAATCTATGTAAACTATCTAGTTGGAATCATGGATAGCTAATGGGAACTCATAAAAGGCATTATAAATACCCAATATTAAAGAAGTATCGGATGAAGCCTGTGATTTTAGAAGCGATCCTATTCTCTACACCACGTTAGGTGATACCTATAAGGCATTGCAAACATATGATCAGGCTGAAAAAGCTTATTGGCATGCCTGGCAAATGGTGCCCCATAAGTTTTATCCCAAATATTTATTGGCGAAACTGTATGATGAAAGCGGACAGCAGGATAAGGCTATAATAACGGCAGAAGAACTTATAAACAAAGAGATAAAGGTGAAATCCATTGCGATTGACGAGATGAAAAATGAAATTAGAAATATAATATCAAAAAAATGAAATATATTAAACTATTAATGCTGTTGTTTATAACATTTTCTTGTAATAATACAAAAGAGAATAATAGGTCTTTTAGATTTAATAATACAAATTGTAAAAAACTACTAGAGCATACAAATGAACTTGTTGAATTAGATACAGTATCAAAAGTTATTAAAATTGATCTTAATACAACAAAAGATCTTATTATGGCTTCTGAACTTTTTGAAGAAGTGAAGTATGTTTCATTAGAAACTAACGATAAATCGGTGATTGGTTCTGTTTCAAATGTTGCTATTAGTGATTCTAAAATATTTATCGCAGATCCATATATTTCTAGTTCGATAAAGGTGTTTGAAAGTGATAGTGGTAGATATATGTTTTCATTGAAGCCATCAGGGAAAGGTCCAAATGAATTTTTGAGCATGTTGACATTTAATATCAATGAATCTAATAAGGAAATTGTAATTAACGATGACAGGATGTCAAAACTGGTACATTTTGATTTCAATGGAAATTTTATACGATCACAAAAGTCAAAATTTAGATTTAATGAATTTTGTTTTTTGTCACAGGGCAAAATGATTTTTCATACGCATAAAAGAAATAATGTATTTTGTGACGGAATAAAAAACTATGGCATATTAATTCAGGATTCGATTAGCCAAATAACTAAAAAAGGTGCAAGATTTAACGAATCTACTAGAGACGTAACATTTTCAGGATTTAATTCATTCTGTCAAAATATAGATGCAATTACATATAACTTTCCGTTGTCAAATGAAATATATGTGATAGAAAATGATACAATAAGAAATAAGTATGTTGTAGATTTTTGTGAAAACAACTTACCTAAAGATTTTGATGTAAATAAAACAGACAGGCAGTTTTCTAAAAAGTATCAGGTAAAAGATAGTGATTATGCTTTCATATACCCAGATGGCGTTTTTGAGGATTCTATAGTGTTGCATTTTAATGTTTTATACAAGACGAAGCTTATTAATGTATTTTATTTTAAACGTAGTGGTAAGACATTGTATGCTTATGGAATAAAGCCAGATATGAATGAGTTTATATTAATGGGGAAATACGTTGGTAATATAGATGGCAAGTTGATAACATATGTGTCAGGACAAGAATTATATCAGTATAGTCGCTGGCTTATGCAAAATGAAAATACTATAAGTCAGGAAGTGGTAGATAAACTTGATAATATAGTAGAAAGTGATAATGGTATGCTTGGGATTTTAAAATTTAAAAAACAATAAATTATATGAGAAAATGAAGTTAATAATTAAAAACTAAAATTATGAAAAAGTTTAGAGTAGTTATTTCATTAGTATTTGTAATGTTTACTGGTGTTAATGTTTTGATGAATAATTTTGTTAACGAGAGAGGGGTTTTCCCTGATTTAACAAAGGTTGGTTTTATGGCTATAGCTAATCCCGAAGGGGGTGGGAGTGCGTTTAATTACGACGAAAAAGCAACGACTAATAAGTGTACTAATACTTGGAATTTTGGTGTCTATTCAACATCTGTTGAAGGTACCTATTATATTTGTGTAGACGGAAACGAGTGGTTCTGTAATTCAGGATGCTATGATCCAGGAGATGCTCCTGCATAATAATTGATAATCTCATATAATTTTATTAATGAGGGTTGTTTTTTTTCTTAGTAGACACCCACATTAAATTAATTGCTCTCTATAGTATTTGTAATATGAATAAGAAACACTTCCTAATGATGATTATGGTTTTGTTATGTCTAAATGTTGGTTTATATATAGGCCGTGTAAAAACGTATGAAAAAAGCAAAACTACCAATATTACTTTTGAGAAAGAGGAAATTAATATAGGTGATATAAGTATAGGAGATGAGATTTTATGTGAATTCAATTTTTATAATTTAGGGTACAATCCTGCTATTATTTATGAAGTTAAAGCAGATTGTGGATGTTTAGAAACTGAATTCTGTAAAAATCCTATCAGTACAGGAGAAAGTGGACATATTAAAGTAAAATTTAATGCTGATTATAAAGGTTGGTTTGTGAAACCTGTTTCAGTTTATCACAATGGACAAAAAGGTATTAGTCAGTTGATAATAATGGGATGTGTAATATAAGCAGGAACGAGCAAGCTAAAGATTGTAGAGGAAATTATTTAAAGTTCATGTAATATGGAACCGAAAAATCTTTTGGCAATCCTAGCAAATTATACCACATAAGTTTATTCCAATTATTTATTGGCGAAACGTTATGATGAGAATGGGGAAAATCAAAAGGCTGCACGAATAGCCGCTGAGTTGCTTAATAAAGATGTAAAAGTAGAGTCGCGCGCTATTGAGGAGATGAGAGATGAATTAAAGAGACTTTTGCAAAAGTGAAATATATAAATTACAAATGTTTAAAATGAAAAAGAAAGTTTTAAGAGTGATTGCAGGTGCTACGTTAATGGTAGCTATGGCTGTTGGAATGCAGATGAATAATGTATTGAATGAATCATCATTAATGATGGAGAATCTTGATGCTATTGCTATGGCTAATGGTGGAGAATTTGCTAATCAACCAAATAAGCGTACTAAAAATGTATCTTGCATAAAAGAATTGAGTATTACGGGTGCTGGTGGTGGTACATCAAAATTTGGATACAGAGATAAATGTAAAAATTCTGGGAGTGGTTGTACTCCTACAACATGTCAGTAGTATTGTTTTTTAGTGCCAATATTAGATTGGCACTTTTTTAAAATTAGCAATTATGAAAGTATACTTATTAATTTGTGTAATTTGTTTTCTATTATATGCTTGCAGTAGTAATGATGTAATTAAATGTGAAATTATTTCTGTGGAAACATCAAATATTAAGCAGAAGCTTATATTGGAGAGTGATGAATTCATATTACTTGAAACAAATGACAATAGTGTTATTGGTAGTATTGATAAAATAATATGTTATAATAATAATATATATATATTGGATCGAGAAATAACAAAATCTGTTTTCATTTTTGATCATTCTGGCCGATTTATTTCCAAAATATCCAAGGTAGGTAATGGTCCAGGTGAATATATAATGCCTGATGACTTTATGATTGATGAGGATACAGGTGAAATATGGATTTTAGATATGGATCAAAATAAAATTATTTGTTACAGCGGTAGTGATTTCAAAGAGGAGCTTAAAACAGATAGTGAGTTTTGTTTTTTTTCAGATTTGGGTCAAAACGTTATTGGTATCAATGATTTTTGTATGAAAAAAGACGATTGTTATAGAGTATTAGCTTTCGACAAAAAATTAAATCTCAAGAAAAAGTTATCTCCATTTGTCAGGGATGATTTTAGAATTATGTGGGATTTAAGAAAGCCGCTCTTTAAGGATCATACAGGCATTTATATAACGGAAGCTTTTTCAAATGTAATCCATAAATTGGATAATCAACTAAATTATAAACCTTGGCTTAATATTGAATTTGGCACAGAAGGAATTGATGTTGATAAGAATGACTTGGATAGAGATCGTTTTTTAGCTTATCTGTCAAAAACAGATAAAGCTTTTTTGGTTGATGATTTTATGAAAAACAAAAACTTAGTGTTTTTTGATTTTTTCTATGACCAAACCTTAACATACTGTTTTTGGGGAGGAGTAAAAGAAAAAAAAACATTACTAGTAAGATCAATACTGGATGTTAATAATATTGTATATTCTCCGATTCATTTAGATCAAAGCCATATGTATTTTAAGGTTAAAGCTTTAGATCTTGTTGAAAGGTATCCGAATTTTAGAGAGAAGTTTGGAGATATACAAGAAATTGATAATCCTATTTTAATAAAGGTGCCAACGTTAAATATTGCTGACATAATAGATAAAGCCTAATGTATAAAGTTTTGTTAATTGTTGCAATAAGTTTATTGGTTTCTTGCAATAGGAGAAATCCAGAAGCTATGAATATGATGACCTCTTCTAAGCATGAGAACGGTAGGAATCTGAAATATTTACAATGTGCTAGTAATGGAAAGGATTTAAGTAATTGTTTGCATCTTATATCCTTGGATAAAGATACATTGTCATTAAAAGAAATCCAACAAAAAGAAGAAGTGTTGTTCTATTATTACAGCGATATGAATTGCATGATGTGTGTAGATGAGGAAATAAAACGAATAAAAAGATTTAAAAAGGAGAATCCTCATATGAGAATTATTATTCTTGCCAATTATTCTAATCTTAGAAATTTATATGTATTTAAGATGTCTAACTCTATTACAGTTGATATGTTTGATGTTAAGGAAGAAAAGTTGCAGTTGCCTATTGGGAAAATTAACTCTTCATTTTATTTCATGATTGATAAACACTGCATTACTAAGTTTGTTTACGTTCCTGTTGATAATGATGTAGAACATACTAATTTGTACTTGGAGATGGTGGAAGAAAACATTGAAAAGTATAGAGTATTACCTTCTTATGGGGAATGTGAGAGATAATAATTAAGCAAGATTATTGCTCATGTCGAAGAACCCAGGTTAGTAAAGTGGAAACGAAAACAATAAATAATTGAGTAAAATAAATACATATAGCGTAAAGCTTATGGCATGGCTGGAAAGAAAATGTTTTTTTCTGCTTGTTGTGATTGTATTGTATTTTCTAATGAAAACATTTGCCATCTCCATTTATAAAATTCCATCCGAATCCATGCTTCCCAATATCTGGCCGGGCGATTGGATCTTGGTGGATAAATTGGGCTATGGGGGTTCGCTTAATCTATTTAGGAAAGAATTTCAGTTGCCCTGTGTTAGAAAAATTAAACGAGGAGATGTGATGGTGTTTCATTTTCCGGAAGGAGATACTGTATTTGTGGATGATCCGCTTCAAAACTTTTACAATAAAAAACGGTGGAGTATTGTTCATCAAAAGCCATTTGATGTGAATGCTGCTGTGGTGTCTTTACCAATTGGATTCAGGGTGCCGTATGTAAAGCGTTGTGTAGGTTTGCCTGGTGATAGAATTAGATTGAAGGATGGGCAGATTTTTATTAATGGGATTAACTATCGGGAGGGATATGCCATAAAACGATGGTATCATCTTTATGTGAGGGATCTTTCGAAGCTTGAAAAGAGATTGGCAGCAATCGATAATTCCAAATTTAAGGAATGGGGTGGTCATCATGTGGCGCTTTTTACTTCACAAGAACTAATTGCAGTAAAGGATCTGGTTTCAGAAGGAGTTGTAGATAGTATTTCGCCCTATTATGAATCCTGGATCAATCACAGCACCTATCCATTCGTTAATGATGGTCCAATGCCATGGACATGGGATAATTATGGACCAATATATATTCCACAAAAAGGCGATACATTGACTTTAACCGTGGATAATTTCTATCGATATGAACGGTTGATTGGGGTATATGAAGGTAATGAGCTGAAGGTTCAAAATGATTCTGTTTTTATTAATGGGAATCATGGCAATGAATATGTTTGCAGGCAGAACTACTATTTCATGATGGGGGATAACCGGCATAACAGCATGGATAGTCGCAGTTGGGGCTTGGTGCCGGAGAATCATCTTATTGGTCAGGCGGTCTTTATTGGGTGGAGTAGAAATTTGCAAAAATCGATATGGGAAGGTGTCAGATGGAAGCGGATAGGTAATTTGTTAACCAATGGAAGAAAGGAGGTGAGGAGACAAAATAACAAATTAAATTTCAGATCAATTAAATTTTGAGGCTCTTGAAGGATATATAGAGCATTTAGAGATTAATAGCATTAGTTCTTATTGAAATTGGAATTTTTTTTAAAAAAAATAAAAAATGAAGCAATATTTTAAAACAGTAATAATAATGGTAGCTATTGGATTAGGAGTTTTTTTAAACAAAACAGAAAATCAACATTGTTATAATTTAAATACTGTAATGGCTGAATGTATCCCTGTTGATGAATTACCTGAAGGTGGCTCTATACTACTTATGTACAATTGTTCAGTTCCCCGTTATTTTATTAATGGTTGTGAGGATACTAATTTTGGTACGTGTACCAATAATGCTAATAGATAATAATGATATGCTAATGGGGGTATCTATATGTGGGTATCCCCCCTCATTTCATATTAGCTATGCTTAATTTAATTATTATATAGAAATTAAAATTAGGAATATTAAAGTAGTTGTAGTATTTATATTAATTTAATAATTATTTATGAAAACTAATTTTGTAATAATTTGTATTGCAATAATATTTTTAAGTTGCACAAAAAATGAAAATAATCCAAAGGGTAAAATTTATAAAATCAATTTGGAAACAGACTATGTTTTATCACATAAAGACTCTTTATATAACCATATAGAAATAATTCCATTACAAACAGATGAAAAGTGTTTGTTAGCAAAACCATCGCAAATGATTGTGTGTTCAGATTCATCTTATGTAATTTTGGATGAAATTAATAAATCTATTTTTCGTTTTGATAAGAAAGGAGTCTTTTTAAATAAAATAGGGCAAAAAGGGAGGGGGCCAGGAGAATATGTTGTGCCTAAATCGGTTATAGATATAGAAAATAAGAAACAAATTGTAGTCGGAGATATTGGATTACAAAAACTTCTTGTTTATAGTTATGAAGGAAAGTTGATAAAAGAAAAACGGGTTAATAGCTCTTTTAGGAGATTGTTTTATAACCAATCACAAAACAAATGGTGGGGATATGCTGGTGATGCCAGAAGGATATCTAGAAATTTAAAGCCAGATCAACGGCTTAAATTCATTGATTTGTTCGCAGATTCAGAAAAAGATAGATTTATATTTGGTCATAAGAGTTATGGACATGTTATTTGTGAAGGATTTAAATGTTTTTTAAAAAATGCGGAGCTTTGCTACTTTGGGGAACCATTTAATAACCATATATACTCATTTGATGGATATTCTATAGAAACAAAATATACATTTGATTTTGGCAAATATAACCCAATTTCCGATGATGTTGATGATTATATTTTAGAAGATGAATTTCCTCGAAAATGGTTAGTTGAAAAAGATAAAAAGTATGTGAGCACATTTGATGGTTTTAATGAATTTGATAAATACTTATACCTAAGCTTTTTTCATAATACTATACAGTACTCATTTTTAATTGATAAGTTAACTTCAAAGCTATACTTATTAAATAAGGATTTGTATAAAGCTAAAGATGTGAAAATTACTCCTGAATTTTTTCCGCATATAGCTTATTCTAAAAACTCTTGTTATTCAATAATTTCAGCTCATAAATATAAAAGGCATATAAACGAAATAGAGGTTGATGAAAATGATAATCCAATAATAATAAAATATATATTGAATGAGAATAATTAAGGTAACAATTTACTGTTTTGCTTTTCTTATGTTTTCAAAATTTTCCTATGATCACTTCATAATTTATGGAGAAATAAGTGAATTAGCAAAAAAATCTTCAGTTCAGATGAACATCATGAAAAATAATGAGAGGAGGACGAATGCAATAGAATTGAAATTAAATAGGGAAGGGCTTGATTCTATGCAAGTATTGAATATTAAAAGTCCATCTCTAGTTTTATATTTGAATGATTTTATGTGTAATTCATGTATAAATAATGAGTTAAATAATATCTCAGAATTAATAAAGCGTAACCAAACTCTTATTGTTAATATTTTATATGAAACTACAAATAATTTGCAAATAGAGAAATTAAATTTAGATTTAGGATGTAATGTGGTGAAAATCAAAGGTGTGCCTACTGTGTTGAAGACAAATGTCCCTATGTATTTTTATTATAATTCTAATGTTACGAATGTTTTTATTCCGTCGGTTAAAGATCGAAAAAGAACTCAAGCATATTTAGATATGTTTTAAGATTAATAGATAGTGGTATTAGGTGGAAACGTTTGGGAAAAACATTATAATATGAAGAGTATACTTAGTGTCTTATTGGTTTTGATGTGTTTGGTATCCTGTAGTACTCCGGTGCAACAGGTCGTTAAGTTGGCTGGTAAGAATGGAGCCGAACTACAAAAAGTATTGGATCATTTTGAAAAAGATAGTTGTAAACAAAAGTATGAGGCGGCCCAATTTCTGATCAGAAATATGGTGGGTCATTTTTCAGGAGATACATCTCATCTTTCGTTATATCGCCCTTATCTTTCAGCGGCTTGTAGTCTTTTACAAGCACATGATATGGATAATCAGTTATTAAGGAAAGAAATAAATGAAAGCTGGATAGATTTTAAGGTCAACGTAGGTGTAGGTTCCAGGTCTTCAAATTATGAAGCCGATTGTAACGTAATTTCAGCTGAATATTTAATAAACGATATTGATTTGGCTTATCAATCCTGGATGAATAATCCGTATAATACAGATGGTTCTTTCCAGGAATTCCTTGAATATGTTTTGCCTTACCGGAGAAAAAATGGTTTACCCATTGAAAACTGGCGAGCCCATTTCAGTTTGCTAAAAAAAACTCATTTCAAAACATGTTATCCCTTGCCACTGCTTAAAGCTTGCGACACGCTGCTGTATGAGTTTCGGGAATTAAAGCATAATCAATACTTGTTATCTGATTACCCATTAGTTAAAGTGGAAGATTTTGAACGATTAAAAAGAGGTTTCTGCGAACATAAATGCTGGTATAATTCCATGCTATTTGCCTCATTAGGTATATCCTGTGCCATTGATTTCGTCCCTGCCTGGGGACATAGTCATGCAGGCCATTCGTGGAATGTAATTATTGCCAATGATACCTCTTATGCTTTTGAACCATTCTGGGATAAAGAAAGATGGAAATATAAACGTATATATAATAATGAAACATGGGATGGGGAATGGGGAAAGTTTCGTTTGCCTAAAGTTTATCGACATACCTATTCTTCTAATCCGGATGGACCTATTTGTGATTCCCGAGTAAATCCTTCAGATATTCCGGCTTTATTCAAAAATTTTAAGAAAAAGGATGTTTCAAATGAATATTTCGAAATAAGGGATGTTACTGTTGAATTATCTCAACCTTTGCCTGATGAAACCTACTATGGTTATCTATGTGTGTTTGGATGTCACCAATGGCATCCGGTTCAATGGGGGAGGATTAAAGAAGGAAAAGTTACCTTTAAAGGAATGGGCAAAGATATTGTTTACCTTCCCTGTTTTTATAAGAGTGGACAACTGACAGAAGCGGCTATTCCTTTTCTTTTAACCTCAGAAGGTAAAATTGTAGCATTGGATGCAAAAGATAAAACCCTACAAGAGGTTGCGGTAAATAGGATTACTTCACCTGGTGCTATGAATCACCAAAAGAAAAGCGCTCTTTCAGGATGTTGTTTTCGAATTTCAAAAGATGAAGATTTTAGCGTTGATGAGGTTGTACATGTTGTGCCTGATACACTTTTAGCTGCTACAAATACAGTCAGTTTAAACAGGTCGATTGAAGGTCGGTATGCTCGATTGATGTTATCTCATGGTCAAATTAACATAGCAGAAGTAGGCTTTTATGAAAGGAATATGGAAGGCCGATTGGAACGCCTCCAATGTAAGCCCTATGGAATTAATAAACTTAAAAAAGAGGATGTATTAAAAGCTGTAGATGGCATGTCGGTCACATCCATGAATGAAGAAATGCCGGAAGTGCAATCGGGAATGAATTGGCTTGGATTTGATTTTGGTAGAAAAGTTTGCATCGATGCCTTAAGTTACTGTCCGGAATTGAAAAGTCAGATCAGGGAAGGAATCGATTTTGAACTTTTTTATTGGGATCATGGTTGGAAATCTCTTGGAAAAAGAGAAGGAAGGGCTGGTGGATATATCATTTATAAAGATGTACCTGAAAACGCCTTATTGAAATTGAAGAATAAGAAGATGAGAGAGCGTGCATATGAACGTATTTTTATTTATAAAAATGGTGAACAAATATGGTATTGATAAGGAAATTGAAATATGAAGAAAACTATTATAGGTTTAACTGTCGCGACGGTAGTTGTATTGATTGGTTCGGCAACCAACAGTTGGTTCAGTAAGGGCTTTAATGAGGTATT
>JAEINY010000097.1 GCA_016342595.1 Marinilabiliaceae bacterium | reverse complement strand
GCTGCATCATAAAACGCATCATATTGTAAAGGCGTTTCAGAGCCCTGCATGATTAGTTGCCCCTTTAATCCCAGGGCCTTTAATTCACCGGTGAAAAACTCCATGGCAAAATTATCGATGGACATGGGCCATGAGCCGATTCTCCCTTTTTCAATGGATAACAGCTTGTCAGATCCTATCAGCCCGGTCAGGCCAAAGTCATCCATTAGCAGGTTTTGGGCATAAAAAGAAGTGGGTTGTCCGCCTTTATCTGCAAATTTTTTCGAAAGATAAACACGGGCTTCTTTTACAAAAAAGCCGCGCCATAGATTGGTCATTTCACCGCTGTATCCGCCGGGGTAATTGGCAGGCAGTGAAAAGTCCGGCGCATTGGCTTCATCGCTAAAATCCAGTACCATGCTTTCAAAGGCAAAATAGGCCTCGTTGAAACCTTTCATTTTAAAGGGTTCAAGTGATATCTCCAGCAGGATATTTTGAAAGTCCGAGGCTACAATGGAAAAGAAAGTGGAAACCTTACCTTGTTCTTCGCCGCTCAAGGGATCGACTTTTACAAATCGCTTTTGACTCAGTTCCAGTTCTCCGTTAATGCCCAAACTTTTAAATCCATTACAATCCCAATCCACATAACTGCCCGGTAAAAACCACATGGAAGCGTCCTCTTGGATCTTCACCTTCTTTTTATCGATTAATTTCAGTTGCACGCCATTGACCAATCCTTGCTTGAATGAAAAACCGATGTTATTGGCCCTGAAGCGAATTTTGCTATTGTCCAGGGGATTGGTCAGTACCATGAAGGCACTGAATTCAGCATATCCCGGATAGATGGTCGCTTTATCAATCACAATCATGTAGGAATGATCTTCACCATAGGCCACCCCTAAGGGTAAACTCATAAACGCCGATGAATCCAGTGTGTTGGTGATGCGCCCTTCATCAATGACTTTTTGCAGGATGGCATCATAGGGATTTTCAACTTCTGCCTGTTGTGTCTGGTCAGCCTTTTCCAGATGTAATGATGTTTCCGTAGCCGTCAGTTCAAAATCGTCAAAATAACGGATTTCGCCGTTGTCGTAGTCATTGGATAAGAGGTGAAAGGGAATGACTGTCAGCAGCGCAATGAGAAGCACAAGTATTCTTTTATCGGCATGGCCTGAATGTATCATGGAGTAACGATTTATTAATGACTTGTAACTTAAACCCTGTAACAGGAGTTGTGAAACTTGAACGCTTGCTTCCTTGAAACTTGAAACTTATTAACGTTCCAATTGAACCTGATAGTTTTGCCGATTGGTTGTTACCCATTCTCGGATCGTCACGAGTGCCTGTACATAATTATCGGTGTCCAAATCGCCGGAAGCATCTACCCGAACAGGGAAATCCTGCACATAGGGTGCCACCGCTTCGGCCAGCCGATAACCACAATCAATGGCTACCTCGTGATCGGGATCGGCCGAGGTGCAATGACTGTTTTCAATCAGGAGCTGATCCAGTAGAAAATCAATCACCAGTTTGTGGTTTAAATAAAGCAGGTCGGGTAAGAGTCGGTAAATCACTTCATCGTTCATGCCAATGCGCGCTACTTGGGCGATGCAATAATTCACCTGCTCCTGGTCGCCCAATCGGCCCAATGTTAAGTGCAGATTCCATTGGGTGGACCGGTTCAAAGTAGAGTCGTTATTGAGTATAGAGCTGTAGTAAGGGATGAGCTGGTCCATTTGTAAGCGGCCTGATAAGCGAACCATCGATTTGAAATGAGGTGGCCTGGAGGTCAGCGTTCCCGCCAGGTTGTTTTTTGTTTGGGCGTCGAAGCAATCAACAGGCAGATTCTCCAGATAATTGATCGTTCTGAATATAATAGTTGCAGATGGATCTCGTAAACCCTTGTTGACTAATTGGTAGGTAGCCTTATGTTTGATTCTCTCGTCGTTGGTCTGTTGCGCTATTTTGTAGATGAGCTTGACAGCCATTTGCCGGTTGGTTTCTTCCTCTGAATTTAAGTAGTAGACGCAATTATCCAATATGAATTGGGGTTCGTGGCTGCTAAATAAACTTTTAACCTCACTGTAAGTAGATGTTCCTTGTTGGTGAGCCTGGAAAATGTCACGGATAGCTGCATGTGTTTGTGCAAGCGCAGGCGACAAATGGGCACACCAAATGGCGATAAGCAATACCCAGAATGGCTTCTTCATAGTTAGTGTTTTACGTTAACTTATAATTCTTTAGATATTACAAAGGTAAGGGTCTTTGTTAATTGGAGATATGATTTATTGCATTATTTTATGACAAATATTTGCCTTGTATTTAATTAAGATTAGCTGCTGGCTTGCAGGTGTGTGTTTTAGATAATTTTAGTTATTAATTTAGAATGGTGCTAAATTATTTGGAGGGGAATTTGTTTTATATTAAAGGGAAGAGCTTTCTAGTTTTGAGGATTTATTTTGCCCCATTGATTTTTCTCTAAGGAAAGTTATATCGATTTACTAATCAAAATGCGCCTTAAGTGCGTTGCACTTCTTAAGTCCCATTAATTATGCGGCATATGCCAGCGCAGTTTGAAATTAAAAGAGAGGCTATTTATATACCTTTCTAAGCGCCCTCTTTTAATTGATGATATGAAGTTACTTGTTCTCAAAAAAGGAAAAATGCACCTTACCGTATTTCCTTAGTTCGGTGAAGTTGGGGTGTGATTCGAAGCTTTTTTTGTCGGAGTGTTCCATGATGAAAAAACCATCTTCAGTCAATAAGTCCTGTTCAAAGAATAGATCCGGAATGCTTTCAATAGTGGGTAAATCAAATGGGGGATCTGCGAATACCATGTCAAATTTATCATGGCAACGTGAAATAAACTTGAAAACATCCCCTTTTAGCACATTAATCTGACTTTCCAGGGCAAACTCTTTAACCATTGATTTGATAAAGCTGTAGTGCTTATAATTGAGTTCAACGGTGGTAATGTCTTCGCAGCCTCGCGAGGCTAATTCGTAGGAAATGCTGCCTGTCCCGCCAAATAGATCCAGGGCTTTTAAATCTGAAAAATATAAGCGATTGTTGAGCACATTAAACAGGCTTTCTCTGGCGATGTCTGTAGTTGGTCGGGCTGAAAAACTTTTGGGTGGTGAGAATCGTCTTCCTTTTAATGTTCCGCTGATTATACGCATATGGCCAGATTAAATAAGTTGTGATGTTTTTCTTTAGTAATATCTTTCAGACTATGGCTGTATTGAAAATGGGTGCCGATAGCCGCTGTTTGAGTTTGTCGGAGGTATTTTTTGAGTACCAGGTAATAAGGATTTTGGCGGTTGTTGATCCCATGCATGTGAATGACGGTTTCATCCGGCGAAAGTTTGAGCTGCTCAAAAGTAAATAGTACAAAATAGATGAAGTCATTCTCATTGGTGTAGCGAAAGGAATTGCATAATTTTAAATGTCTGGATTCGATCACTACAATGTCAAAAAATGAATCGTGCAGCCCAATGTGAAAAATGTGCTTGCTTTTCATATTTTGCCCTGAGATAAGATTGCTTTCTACAAATGGGGAGTACTGCTGATAGAAATTAACATTTTCAAATTGATTTTTTACCAGATAGTACATGAATTTGGGGATGCTAAATAAATTCCAGGCATCTGCCATCTTGATTTTGTGAGCCAGCACTTCAATCTCGTCGTTTGTGTGTGTATGGCACAGGTTCAGTAACTCTTGGTGCTTATTTTTACTGTATAGAGCTGTTGGTACGAGTGTGGCATGTTGCGATTCGGTCATGAACAAGACTTTTTTATAAGGCATGTTCAGCAACTCCTCTGTCAGCAATAACTCCTGGGTTTTAGCGCCATGCTCATCCTTTTGGTCGAAAGGAAAATTGGCATAGGCAATATAGGTGTTCACAACAGGGTCGAGCACACAAAAAGAAAGTCCATCCGAAGAAGATCGGATGGACAGAAAATATGATGTTGTAATGTTTGCGTCAAACGACGGATCTACAACGAAGGTTTTTGTCATAGCAAAAAATTACTCCCAGTTACCGGCATTGTTGTTAGCTTCTTCTAATGAACCAACTTTTAAGCCCGGGTATCTTTCTAATTTTTGAGTTTTGTCACTCAAATTAATGATCTCTTGCTTCTCAAGACCTTTCAGGTAGTTGTTGTTATGTACTTTGGCTTCGAAAACCTGTACTTTAATACCTGAACCAGTCGTTACAATACCAGCAGCCATTTGAAATTTCTCATCCCCTTCAACAAAAGGAATGAATGGTAATGAATCAACCGGATAGCTGGCTTTGTATAATGAATCTTTTACACTGATACGGATGGTATCACGCGAGATAATACCCATTGCCAATGCTTTAATCTCGGTAATTCCAGCTTCCAACATACTGTCAGTTAAACTACCTTCTTTTCTCACCAATGGTAAAGAGTCATGTTTAACAAAGTTGATCAGTGTATTGAAGTTGCCAGTGTATTTGTCGAATACAGATTTGTAAGCAATCTGTACATCTCTGATTTGCTCCAATTTCTCAACGACTGCTTTTTGTCTTTTAGCTTGTTCCTTCTGGAAACGAATGGGCTTATTAATGCTTTCTACACAAAAATAACCTAGGGCAAGAATAGCGATGGTCAGGACAATCTGAATAACTGTTTTCATTATTTTCGGAATTTTGTTTTAGTTTGAATTCACAAATTTAAAAAAAAAATCAAATTTTGATTTTTTAAACGCTTTATTTAAAGGAAAAATGCTGAATAAACATATTTCACAGTTAATCACCTCCAAATTTAGTTTTCAACCAACTCATTCGCAGTCAGCCTTAATCGATGGTTTAGGCGAGTTTGTGGTGCAAGAGCAGGAACGTTCTGTTTGTCTGATAAAAGGCTATGCCGGTACGGGCAAAACGTCCTTGATGAAGGCTTTTGTAGATGTGCTTGATGAGCTCCAAATCCCTTGTCAGTTAATGGCTCCAACAGGTAGGGCCGCAAAAGTATTGAGTCAATATGTGGGTAAGCCGGGGTACACTATTCACAAGCAAATATACCGGCGGGAAGGAGGGAAGACGGATTTTGGATCTTTTCATCTAAATTATAATAAATCTAAAGAAGCAATTTTTATTGTGGATGAAGCTTCTATGATTGCGAACTCCAGTTTTGAGTACTCCATGTTTGGAAGTGGGCAGTTATTGGAAGATTTGTTAAACTTTGTGTTTAGCCATGAGCGGTGCAAGTTGGTTTTGATTGGTGATACGGCTCAGTTGCCACCTGTTGGACTGGAGGAAAGTCCGGCATTGGATAAGAAGTATCTGGAAAGTATGGGATTGGATGTGTTTGATTTTTTCCTGTCGGATGTGGTTCGTCAAAAAGAGGCCAGTGGCATATTGGAGAATGCCACGCATTTGAGATGCATGTTGGAGGAGGGCATTTTTGAGCCTGTTTTTCCTGAATTAACGGTAAAGGGTTTTCCTGATATTCGTCGTATTAACGGGGAGGAGTTGATTGATGAACTCACCTGGTGTCAGGATCATTTTGGACTCGATGAGACCATTGTGGTGTGTCGATCCAACAAAAGAGCTAATCTCTTTAATAATGGCATTCGCAACAGCATTTTATTTCGAGAGGAAGAGTTAACCGCCACGGATTATTTGTTGGTGGCCAAAAATAACTACCATTGGTTAAAGGATTGTAAGGAAGCGGATTTTATAGCTAATGGAGATATTGCGGAAGTGGTTCGCATTAATGGCTATGAAGAGTTGTATGACTTGCGATTTGCTAATGTAACGCTTCGTTTAACCGATTATGAGCATTTAGAGGTAGATGTCAAAATCATAATGGATGTACTGCAGTCTGATTCGCCCGCATTCTCAAAAGAACAGCAAGAAACATTTTTTAATAAAGTGATGGAAGATTATCAGGATGAACGTTCCCGGCGAAAGCAATACGAATTGGTGAAAGAGAATCCATACTACAATGCACTTCAGGTGAAATATGCCTATGCCATGACCTGTCATAAATCGCAGGGCGGACAATGGAAAGCGGTGTTTATTGATCAAGGCTATATTCCGGAAGAGCAAATGGGCGTGGCCTATTTTCGGTGGCTTTATACGGCCTTAACCAGGGCCACCGACCGGGTTTATCTGGTGAATTTCAAGGATGAGTTTTTTGCGGATTAATATCGCTGTTTCCATCTCCACGGCCTTTTGCTGATATTCGCGTATCTTTTGGTAAATTTTAGATTTACTTTTCAGGCTTGTCCTGGTCGGGGTATTATACCGTTTACCACTAGATTACAGCTTCCGGTCGCTGGGCTGTTTCTACCGGTGGGCAGATTATTGCTTCCGGTCGCTCAGGTGGCCTTTCCGGTCAGTCAAAAATTCACAGCGGTCGTGAAATGCGTGTTTCCGGTTGCTCAATCAGTTGCTCCGGTTGGTCAAGAGCCTGTTCCGGTCGTTGAGCGACTTCTCCCGGTCGGCAGGTTGAGTGACTCCGGTCGTGAGATGAGGGCTTCCGGTCGGCCAAAAAGAGACTCATTTTGTGCCCGGAAGCATTTTTAAGCCAACCGGAACCACATAAAAAAAGGGTGCTCTGAAACAAGCACCCTTTTATCTATTTTATAATTGTGTCGGAATAACCTGACTGTATTTGTGTGTGTTTTAAAATAAGTGTTACACAAAGAGCGCAAAGTTCAGGAAAAGAAAATGGTCACAGAGCCTTTTGAATTTAATAAAGAAGATCATTAATGTCTTACTAATGAAAACACTCTGTGCCCGTATTGTTTTTTCTTTGAAACTCTGTGCAATAATTTGATGAATTATCAAAAAAATCAAAACTTGTTTTTTGAACAACACAGCACTAAAATCGTCAGTTTATTTTGTAACGAAGACTTTGGCCTTCAGCTTATATTCCCAGATCTTTCACAATCTCATCGATGATAGTGCCAGCTTTCGCATCAGCCGCTTCATATTCCGATTTATCATTCATCGGTACTTTCACCTCAAAGTAAAATTTGATTTTGGGTTCAGTACCGGATGGACGTACCGATACTTTGTAGCCATTTTCGGTGAAAAATTGCAATACGTTGGAAGTGCCAGGCAGATCAATGGTCTCATGCGTGTTGGCAAGTACATGAAAGGCATCCAGCTTCGCGTAATCTTTGATGATGCTTATCTTATCGCCGGCCAATGTTTGCGGCGGCGTTTCGCGGAAGTTTTGCATCAGCTGCTTGATTTCGTCAGCACCCGATTTTCCTTCACGCACAATGTAGATCATCTTCTCTTTGGAAAATCCATACTCCAGGTAGATATCTTGTAAAATATCGTAAATCGACTTCCCGTTATCTTTGGCCCAGGCAGCTATTTCAGCGGTTATGGTGATGGCCGCAACCGCATCTTTGTCGCGCACATAGTCACCAGGCAAATAGCCATAGGATTCTTCACCGCCACAGATGTATGTTTTCTCCCCTTCTAATTCGCGGATTACTTTAGCAATCCATTTAAATCCTGTGTAAACATCAAAATATTCCACATCGTTTTTCACTGCGATGTCCTTGATGAGCTCTGATGTTACAATGGTTTTTACAATGTATTCTTTGCCGGTTAAACGTCCCTGTTCTTTCCATTTTTTCAGGATGTACCAGGTCAATAGCGTAGCTGTCTGGTTTCCGTTCACTAAAACGAACTCACCATTTTTATCTTTAACGGCGATGCCCAGGCGATCGCCATCGGGATCGGAAGCCATAACAATGTCGGCATCCGTTTCACGGGCTTTGTTCAGGGCCATTTCTAAAGCGGCCGGTTCTTCGGGATTTGGTGAAACCACGGTTGGGAAATCACCACTTACCACATCCTGTTCAGGGACATTAATGATCGTGTTGAAGCCACATCTTTTCAGGGCGGCAGGAATCATTTTAACCCCGGTACCATGAATGGGAGAGTAAACAATTCTTAAATCGCTGTTGCGATTAATCAAATCCTGATCCAGTACCAGAGATTTCACCTGATCCAGATATTGATTGTCCATATCCTCGCCAAGCATCTCGATTAGTTCGGGATTTCCCTGGAATTTAATGGCATCCACAGAGGCAATTTTGTTTACTTCATCAATGACATTGGTATCGTGAGGGGTGGTTAATTGTGCACCATCGTTCCAATAGGCTTTGTAGCCATTGTAGGCTTTCGGATTGTGAGAAGCTGTGATGATGACACCGCTTTGGCAGCCTAGTTGGCGAATAGCGTAGGAGATTTCGGGCGTTGGGCGCAAATCTTCAAATAAATACGCTTTGATGCCATTGGCGGAGAAAATATTTGCTACTGTTTCGGCAAATAAACGGCTGTTGTTACGGCAGTCGTAGCCAATGACCACTTTAATCTGATCCAGATCAGCGAACTCTTGTAACAAGTAATTCGCCAGGCCTTGAGTGGCTGCCCCCACAGTGTAACGGTTCATGCGGTTAGAGCCTGAACCCATAATGCCTCTTAAACCGCCTGTTCCAAACTCCAGATCCTTATAAAAGGAGTCGATTAAAGCATTTTTATCGTCATTAGCGATCATGGCACGCACTTCAGTTTTTGTGGCTTCGTCGTAGTTGCCATTTAACCAGCTTTGTGCTTTTTCAAGAACTAAATTAATAACATCCTGATTTTGCATTTTATTACTTTTTGGTGTGTTAGATATCTGTGATTTTCATTGACGACAAGCACTTTTTAAGGCTTGTCTGCCAATGTGGAATTTCGATCTGATAGGTGTTTTTTATTTTCGATTTATTTAAAACACTATAATAGGGACGGGGAGCTGCAGTGGGAAACTCTTTTGATGCAATGGGTATGACCTTGCAGTCAATATTTGTATTTTGAAAAATGCTGATCGCAAAATCATACCATGAGGCGACCCCTTCATTGCTATAATGATAGATTCCCGGTTTGAATGAAATCTGATTTGACATATCGGCGTTAATAATGTGGCAGATCAATTGCGCTAAATCGCCTGTATAAGTCGGTGTTCCAATTTGATCAGCCACCACTTTTAATTCATCCCTTTCTTTACCCAGGCGTAACATCGTTTTTACAAAATTATTACCATTTTTCGAATAAAGCCATGATGTTCTGATTATAATGCTTTGAGGGTTTGAATTGAGCAGTTTTTGCTCTCCCTTAAGTTTTGTTTTTCCATAGATCGAATCCGGATGAGTTGGTGCTTCTTCGGTATAAGGAAGATAGGCTTTTCCATCAAACACGTAATCCGTAGATATATGGATCACTTTCATATTGTGCTGAGCAGCCACCTCTCCAATGATTTGAATGGCTTCAGCATTAATTGCTTCCGCCCGGTTAACCTCTGTTTCTGCTTTGTCAACAGCCGTGTAGGCCGTGCAGTTAATCAGAAAATCAAACGTATCACTAAGAATTCGGTTCTTAAGATTAGGGGCATCCGTGATGTCTAAAGATGCAGTCGTCGTTGGGGTAACCTCAATGCTTGTTAAGGCATTAAGCTGATTCAGGACTTCCTGACCTAGTTGTCCACCTGCACCGATTAGAAGTATTTTTACCATATGTTGGAGTCGTTATCCGGACTTTGTGAAAACGGGCCGGTTATCAATTGAATAAGAAACCTTCCAAAACTATTTAAAGTGGAAGGTTTCTGATATCATTTAATAGTCAATATGAAGATCGAATAATATATTTGCAATACCAATTTTTGATTAAAAACAATTATCAGGTATTGTAAATGAAATTTATTTCGGCTTCTTTGAGTAAAGGTAAGGCGCTGTCTTTCGGTGAAATAATCCTGGCCTTGGCGGGTATCTTCCAGTCAATGCCTAAATGTGGATCATTATAATTGATCCCTCTCTCAGCTTCGCGATTGTAATAGTTATCACATTTGTAAGAAAACGTAGCTGATTTGCTCAAAACCGAAAAACCATGTGCAAAACCTTGCGGGATATAAAACTGAAGATTATTATCTGCCGATAATTCAATGGAGTAGTGCTGGCCAAAGGTAGGCGATTCTTTACGCAGATCAATGGCTGTATCCAAAACGGTTCCTTCTAAAACTTGAATTAGCTTAGCTTGTGAGTAGGGGGCTAATTGATAATGTAAACCACGAACGACTCCATATTTAGAACCAGATATGTTATCTTGAATAAAATCTGCAGTAACACCGGCCTCTTTATATCTGTTTGCGCTGTAGCTTTCTACAAAATAACCACGTTTATCTTCGAAAATCTGAGGCTTAATAATTAGTAAGCCTGGTATTTTTGTTTTTATTATTTCCATAAGTAATCAAATGTGCAACAAATATAAAAATACAACAGTGTTTCATATCTATTGCTAATAGATAATCTTCCCAAAAGTATTCCTAATTAATTCTTAGTTATTTATTATTAGCCATCCTGATTAAATATTGGCCATATTCATTCTTTTTCAGAGGTTCTGCTAGTTTGAGTAGCTCATCTTTGCCGATAAAACCTTTTTTGAATGCGATTTCTTCAATACAAGCCACTTTTAATCCTTGTCGATTTTGAATAGTAGCAATGAAATTTGACGCCTGTAACAGGCTGTCATGGGTTCCGGTATCCAGCCAGGCCATGCCGCGACCAAGTTGTTTGAGTTTTAAGCGACCTTCTTCAAGGTAAAGCTGATTAAGGTCGGTAATCTCTAATTCGCCACGTTTGGATGGTTGAAGGCTTTTCGCTTTTTCCACCACGTCATTACTGTAGAAATAGAGACCGGTAACAGCATAATTTGATTTTGGATGTGTTGGTTTTTCTTCAATGGAAATAACGTTGTCATGTTCATCAAATTCAGCAACACCATATCGCTGCGGGTCATTAACAAAGTAGCCAAATACCACCGCACCATCTTTATTGTCGGTTACGCCTTCAATGGTTCGCGGAAGTTCATAGCCGTAAAATATGTTGTCTCCTAAAATGAGTGCTACATCATCCTCGCCAATGAATTCTTCACCAATAATAAACGCCTGGGCTAAGCCATCAGGAGAGGGCTGTTCGGCATATTCAATGGATAATCCGTATTGAGATCCATCATTGAAAAGGTTTTGATAGAGGGGTAAATCTTGTGGTGTGCTAATGATAAGAATTTCCCGAATGCCTGCTAACATTAAGACAGATAGGGGGTAGTAGATCATTGGCTTATCATAAACCGGTATGATCTGTTTTGAAATGCTTTTTGTAACGGGATAAAGTCGGGTTCCTGAACCGCCGGCAAGTATAATGCCTTTTCTATTTTTTTTCATGTCTCTTATTTCGCCTCTAAATTATTCTGATTTCAACAAATTGTCAAAATATTTAATGGTTTTGACTAATCCTTCTTTCAGCTGAACGGTCGGTTCCCAATTATTCAGTTCTTTTTTTGCCAGGGAGATGTTGGGTTGTCTTTGAGTCGGATCATCTTGTGGCAATGGTAAATGCGTGATTTTCGATTTGGAATGCGTTAGTTCAATAACCGATTGGGCCAATTCAAGCATTGAAAACTCATGGGGATTACCAATGTTAACAGGACCGGTGAAGCCGTCACGAGAATTCATCATTCGAATCATTCCTTCCAACAGATCATCTACATATTGAAAACTGCGCGTTTGATTACCATCTCCGAAGATGGTAATGTCTTCACCTTTTAATGCTTGCACAATAAAATTCGATACAACACGCCCATCATTGGGATTCATGCGAGGCCCATAGGTGTTGAAAATGCGAATCACTTTAATGTCCACATTATTTTGAGCGTGATAGCTGAAAAACAGACTTTCAGCACATCTCTTTCCTTCGTCATAACAAGATCGAATGCCGATGGGATTCACATTACCCCAGTAGGACTCCGGTTGGGGATGTATTAAAGGATCACCATAGACTTCACTGGTTGATGCTTGTAATACACGGGCCTTAATACGTTTGGCCAATCCCAGCATATTAATCGCACCCATGACGGATGTTTTAATGGTCTTGATGGAGTTGTACTGGTAATGAACCGGAGATGCCGGACATGCTAAATTATATATTTCATCTACTTCTACAAAGTAAGGATGGGTTACATCATGACGAATTAATTCAAAATAGGGATTATCCAATAAATGAATAATATTTGATTTTGAACCGGTGAAATAATTATCTAAACAGATGACTTCATGACCGTCATTCAATAAACGCTCACAAAGGTGTGAACCAATAAATCCTGCGCCGCCTGTGATCAGTATACGTTTCTTCATGTCCTGATTCTATTAGTTGATGATGTAAAGATAGACTATAAAAAAGGCCTGAAAGATACTAATCTTTCAGGCTTTTTATTCATTTGAATTGAATTATGCTTTCTGTGGTTGGCGACCTATGCTATAATAAGTGTAACCGTTTTCTTTCATTTCAGAGGGTTCATAAATGTTGCGACCATCGAAGAGAACCTTATTATTCATTAGTTTTTCCATCACCTTAAAGTTTGGAATGCGGAATTCAGGCCATTCAGTTATGAGCACTAAAGCGTCGGCATCAATTAATACATCATATTGATCTTTACCATACTCAATTGTTTCACCTAAATAATGCCTGGCTTCTTCCATAGCAACCGGATCATATGCTTTTACTTTAGCTCCCGCCTCAAGAAGAGCGTTGATGATAACAACAGAAGGAGCTTCACGCATATCATCCGTCTGCGGTTTAAAGGACAATCCCCAAAATGCAAATGTTTTACCTTTGATGTCTTTAAAATGGGATTTTATTTTTTTTGTAATTACATTTTTCTGATCCTCATTCACCTCTTCAACAGATTGGAGAATTCGCAAGGTGTAATTATTTTGTTGCGCCGTTTTGATGATTGCTTTCACATCCTTTGGAAAGCAAGAGCCTCCATAACCAGCACCAGGGTATATGAATTTATTACCAATTCGGGAATCGGATCCAATTCCTCTTCGGACGTTTGTGACATCAGCACCTACAATTTCACATAGGTTGGCAACGTCATTCATGAAACTAATTTTAGTCGCTAACATGGCGTTGGCCGCATACTTGGTCATTTCAGCCGAGGGAATATCCATGAATATAATAGGGTGTCCGTTCAATACAAATGGTTTGTACAGACGGTTCATGATTTTCTCTGCTTTCTCTGATTCGATGCCTATAACAATACGGTCCGGCTTTAAAAAGTCCTCTACCGCATTTCCTTCTTTGAGAAATTCAGGATTTGAAGCCACATCAAAATCCAGGTTTGAACCTCGTTTTTCCAATTCATCTTGAATGGCTGCTTTTACCTTTTTAGCAGTCCCGATGGGGACAGTGCTTTTAGTAACGACCACCATGTATTGCGTCATGTGACGACCAATTTGACGAGCTACTTCTAAAACATGACTTAAATCTGCACTGCCATCTTCCCCGGGAGGTGTTCCAACGGCAATGAAAATAGCTTCACATTGATCCAGACTATTTTTCAGGTTAGTGGTAAAATGTAACCGTTCTTTTTCAACATTGGCCAACACCATACGGTCAAGTCCTGGTTCGTAGATGGGAATAATTCCCTTTTCCAGATTGGAGATTTTGGTTTCATCAATGTCAACACAGGTTACATTAACGCCAGTGTCAGCAAAACAAGTTCCTGTGACAAGTCCAACATATCCGGTGCCTACGATAGAGATTTTCATGTTTTTATTATTTTATTGAATGGTTTGGAATTCTTATTGATTAAAATTCATTCACGTGTTATGAATTTTGATATTTTCCGATTTCAAAAATAGAAATTTATCCTTACTTGCTGCCTTATTATGAGTGATAAACTTTTAAAAAAGTGATCTCCTTTGATGAAATTATTTCATATCTATGTAGATATGTTTTTATTTTTTGATAAATCAGATCCCTTATGCAGATAACTATTTTAATTTATGAAGTTCACTATTGATCTGCCAGGGGCATAATTGAATGATTGAGGTGATTCAGAATGTTGTCATTATCATTTGACAAACTGTAATGATTCTACTAAATTTAAGTTGTTAAGCAGATTATTTTTGAAAAGGTGCTTTATTATTTGAAAAAGTTCCTAATTTTGCAGCGTTTTTTGCACAAATATATAATGTCTAACTACTAGAAATTTAAGCTAAATTAAATGGCAGATTTAAATGAAAATGTACAGGAGTCACAAGAAAATACTCCTGAAACAAATGAAGTGAAAGCTTCTAACGAAACGTCTTCTCCAGTTGTTCCAGCTGCAGATTTTGATTGGGATACTTTCGAAGCCGGTGATGTAATTAGTGGTGGGGTTTCAAAAGAAGACCTTGCTAAAATGTATGATGAAACTTTATCAACAATCTCTGAAAAAGAGGTGATTGAAGGTGAAGTGATCACGTTGACTAAGCGTGAGGTAGTTATCAATATCGGTTTTAAATCCGACGGTATTGTGAGCCGTAACGAATTTCGTTACAATTCTGAATTGAAAGTAGGCGATACTGTTGAGGTTTACGTAGAGAGTCAGGAGGATAAAAAAGGTCAGTTGGTACTTTCTCACAAGAAGGCGAGAGCTTTGCGTTCTTGGGATAGAGTAAATGAAGCGTTGGATAACGACGAAGTAATCAAGGGATATATTAAGTGTCGTACTAAAGGTGGTATGATTGTCGATGTATTTGGTATCGAGGCGTTCTTGCCAGGATCTCAAATCGACGTTAAGCCAATTCGTGATTACGATATGTACGTGGGTAAAACAATGGAATTCAAAGTGGTTAAAATTAACCCTGAGTTCAAAAACGTGGTTGTATCTCACAAAGCACTTATTGAAGCTGAACTTGAGCAGCAGAAAAAAGACATTATCGCGAAACTTGAAAAAGGTCAGGTTCTGGAAGGAACAGTTAAAAATATCACCTCTTACGGTGTGTTTATCGACCTTGGCGGTGTAGACGGATTGATTCACATTACTGATCTTTCTTGGGGTCGTGTGTCGCATCCGGAAGAAATTGTTCAATTGGATCAGAAATTGAATGTGGTAATTCTTGACTTCGATGATGAGAAGAAACGAATTGCTCTTGGATTGAAACAATTGACGGCTCACCCATGGGATTCATTAGATACTGAAATGAAAGTGGGTGACATTGTGAAAGGAAAAGTGGTTGTAATGGCTGACTATGGTGCTTTCGTTGAGATTGCTGCTGGTGTTGAAGGTCTGATCCACGTTTCTGAAATGTCATGGTCACAACACTTAAGAAGTGCTCAGGATTTCTTAAAAGTGGGTGATGAAGTAGATGCTATGGTATTGACTCTGGATCGCGAAGAGCGTAAGATGTCACTTGGTATCAAGCAGCTGAAAGCTGATCCATGGGAACAAATCGAAGAGAAGTATGCCGTTGGTAGCAAACACAAAGCAACTGTACGTAACTTCACTAACTTTGGTGTGTTTGTTGAAATTGAAGAAGGAATTGACGGATTAATCCACATTTCTGACTTGTCATGGACGAAGAAAATCAAACATCCGGCTGAATTCACTGCTATTAGTGAGGATATTGATGTTGTGGTTCTTGAAATCGACAAGGAAAATCGTCGTTTGAGCTTAGGTCACAAGCAATTGGAAGAGAATCCATGGGATGTGTTCGAATCAATCTTTACTGTAGATTCAGTGCATGAAGGAACGATTGTTGACATTTTCGACAAAGGAGCCGTTATTGCATTACAATATGGTGTTGAAGGATTCGCTACTCCACGTCACCTTGTGAAAGAAGACGGAGCTCAGGCTAAAGTGGATGAGAAATTGAATTTCAAAGTCATCGAATTCAACAAAGCGGCTAAGCGTATCATCTTGTCTCACTCACGTGTATTTGAAGATGTACAGAAGTCTGAAGAGACTGAAGTGAAAAAAGCTCAGGTGAAAGCAACGAAAAAAGGCGTGAAGAAGTTGAAAGATAACTTGGAAAAAACTACTTTAGGAGATATTTCTGAATTGGCTGCTTTGAAAAATAAAATGGAAGCTAATGAGAAATCGCCTAAAGAAGGAGATAAAGAATAGTTAAAACGTTACGAAATGGACTTCAAAATTGACAAATTAGACGACTTTACCTTAGTGCAGGTTCTTAAAGAAAAATTGGACACGCATGTAGCGCCCACTTTAAAATCTGAACTGGTTTTACTCGCTGGAAATGGTGAACGAAATATTTTACTCGACTTGAGTAAATGCAACTACTGTGATTCGTCTGGTTTAAGCGCAATTCTGGTGGCCAATCGTTTATGTAAAAACGCCGATGGGGTGTTTGTTTTAGCTGGATTGCAGCCTGCGGTTGAACGACTGATTTCAGTCTCGCAGTTGGATTCAGTGCTGAACATTGCTCCTTCACTTGACGATGGTACAGAAATGATTCGAAAGGCCGTTGAGTAATAATCTTTTATTTAATGACGTTTTCTCTTACTGTCCTCGGAAGTAATTCAGCATTACCTACATCGGAGAGATATCCCACCGCTCAGATACTAAATGTATCTGAGCGGTTTTTTTTGATCGATTGTGGGGAAGGTGTGCAGATGCAATTGCGCAAATGCAGAATTAACTTTTCTAAGATTAATCATATCTATATTTCCCACCTTCATGGCGATCATTGCTTTGGATTAATTGGTTTGATATCTACTTTGAGCTTGTTAGGGCGTCGCGGTGTGCTGCATATCTATGCACATGAGGAATTAGAAAAAATTATGGCGCCTCAATTGGAATTTTTCTGTGCTGATTTATCGTATTCCATTCAATATCATCACCTCAATTTTGAGAATAAAGAAATTATCTATGATGATAAGCGGGTAATTGTCGAATCCTTTCCGTTATCTCATAGAGTTCCAACATGTGGTTTTTTGTTTCGTGAAAAACCCAAAGAACCTAATGTTAGAAAAGAAGCCATATTTAAATATGGACTATCCATTCGTGAAATTGTGGCGATTAAGAACCGTCAACCTTTTTTTGATGAAAAAGGCAGGCAGGTGCCCTTTGATGAATTGGTAATTGAGCCTCCCCGGCCCAGAAGTTATGCCTTTTGTTCCGATACAAAGTACTTTCGGCGAATTATCCCACATATTGAAGGTGTAAATGTGTTGTATCATGAAGCAACATTTATGCATGAGTTAAAAGCATTGGCCAAATCATCAGGGCATACAACAGCACACCAGGCTGCCAAGATTGCCAGAGATGCACAGGTTGGTAAATTGTTAATGGGGCATTTTTCCAATCGGTATAAGGATTTAAAACCTTTGTTGGCGGAGGCGCAAGCTGTGTTTCGAAAGTCAGAGCTGGTTCAGGATGGCACCGTTTATGAAATAGAATAACGATCAAATGATTGCCTGCAAATTTATCCTTATATTTGCGGCAGAAACAAAATAATAAACTATTTAAGGCAAAGGTTGATGCAGGAAAAAATCATTATTCTCGATTTTGGTTCTCAGTATACGCAGCTGATAGCAAGACGTATTCGGGAAATTAATGTGTATTGTGAAATACACCCGTTCAATAATGCACCGGAGTTGGATGACTCGGTTAAGGGAGTTATTCTGAGTGGAAGTCCTTACAGTGTGAGAGACGAACAGGCCCCAATTCCTGATTTAGCTAATATCAAAGGGAAAATGCCGTTGTTAGGCGTTTGTTATGGTGCGCAATTTTTGTCACAGTTTTATGGGGGTGAGGTTCAACCCTCAAAAACACGCGAATATGGTCGTGCAAATTTGGAATATATTGATGGAAGTAGTGAACTAATGCAGAATGTCAGTACGCATTCTCAGGTGTGGATGTCTCATGGAGATACCATCGTTAGCTTGCCTGAACATTATAAAATTGTTGCCAGTACAAAAGATGTAAAGGTAGCAGCCTATAAAGTTGAAGGGGAAACTACTTTTGGGATGCAATTCCATCCGGAAGTATATCATAGTACCGAAGGATCTGAGATTTTGAAGAATTTTGTCGTTGGTGTTTGTGGATGTACTCAGGATTGGACGCCAGATTCATTTGTTGACTCTACTGTCGACAGTTTGAAAGCTAAGTTGGGTGATGATAAAGTTGTTTTAGGTTTATCGGGTGGTGTAGATAGTACTGTTGCTGGTGTATTGTTGCATAAAGCTATTGGTAAAAACCTGACATGTATCTTTGTGGATAATGGTTTGTTGCGGAAGAACGAATATGAAGCGGTATTGGACTCATATCAGCACATGGGATTAAATGTGATTGGTGTCGATGCCAAGCATCAATTTTTAGGAGAATTGGATGGTGTATCTGATCCCGAAACTAAACGCAAAATCATTGGTCGTGTATTTATTGAAGTATTTGACCAGGAAGCTCACAAAATACAAAATGTGAAATGGTTGGCTCAGGGTACTATTTATCCTGATGTGATTGAATCAGTTTCTGTAAACGGACCTTCTGCCACTATTAAATCACACCATAATGTGGGGGGGTTACCTGACCATATGAATTTGAAGGTGGTTGAGCCCTTGAATTTGCTTTTTAAAGATGAAGTACGTCGGGTGGGTAAAGCAATGGATATCGCCCCAAGTTTATTAGGACGTCATCCATTTCCTGGTCCTGGTTTAGCAATTCGAATTCTGGGTGATATTACGGCCGAAAAAGTAACTTTATTACAAGAGGTTGATCATATCTTTATTCAGGGGTTGAAAGATAATCACTTGTATGACCAGGTGTGGCAAGCAGGTGCCATGTTATTGCCTGTGAACTCTGTTGGTGTTATGGGGGATGAGCGGACTTACGAAAAAGTGGTGGCATTGCGTGCCGTTACATCCACTGACGGTATGACGGCTGATTGGGTACATTTACCGTATGAGTTTCTGAGTCGTATTTCTAACGAAATAATAAATAAAGTGAAAGGGGTGAACCGTGTTGTTTATGACATTAGTTCTAAGCCACCTGCAACAATTGAGTGGGAATAAAATATTCAAGGCCGGATGGAACTTTTTCTTTCCGGCCTTTGTTTTATTATATGGATAGGCAATGTGCTGTAAGGATTCCGTTATATTTGTATTTGAATCTTTCATTATCAAAAAAATGAACTTTCTCATGTGAAAGAAAGTACCATGGTATTTCAGCCCTGTTTTTTTAAAAGTGAGAGGGAATTGTTGTCTGAATGTGAAGTTGTAAAGTATTCACTTTTTAACACATGAATTATGAGTTTGAAGAGCAAGATTTTAAAGGGGTATTGGAGTATTGTCATACTAACTATTGGCGGGTTTCTTTTTAATGTTAATGCACAGTCGTTTGATAAAGAGTTGCATAAGCTTCAAATGACTTACCAGTTAGTAAATACATTTTATGTAGATACTGTCAAGCAAGGGCAGTTAGTAGAAGAAGCAATTGTAGGTATGCTTAAAAGTCTTGATCCCCATTCTGTCTATATTTCTGCTGACGAAGTGGCTGCAATGAATGAACCATTGGATGGTAGCTTTCAGGGGATCGGTATTCAATTCAATATTTTAAATGATACATTAATGGTGGTTTCTCCAATAATTGGTGGACCATCCGAGAAAGTTGGAATTCTTGCCGGTGATCGCATTGTTACTATTGATGGTAAAAATGTAGCAGGAATTGGCCTGAAGAACAGTGAAGTGTTTAAGATGTTAAGGGGGGAGAAGGGGACGAAAGTAAAGCTCCGCATAGACAGGAAAGGTGAAATGGATGTATTGAATTTTGTTGTGGTTCGTGACAAAATTCCAATTCATAGCGTTGAGTCGGCTTATATGGCCACTCCTCAAACGGGGTATGTGAAAATAACGCGCTTTGCAGCAAATACGCATGACGAATTCCTGAAAGCTCTGGATCAACTGGAAAAAGAAAATATTAAGAATTTGATTCTTGATCTGCGTGGAAATACCGGAGGTTATTTAAAAGCTGCCATTGATATTGCTGATGAGCTAATTGATTCCGATCGTTTGTTGGTATATACACAAGGAATAAACAGTAAGCGACGTGATCATAATGCGAAACGAAAAGGTGAGTTTGAAAAAGGTAATCTGGTAGTATTGATGGATGAGGGTTCTGCTTCGGCCAGTGAAATTGTGGCAGGAGCTATCCAGGATTGGGATCGGGGTATTGTTATTGGTCGTCGTAGTTATGGTAAAGGCTTGGTGCAGCGTCCGTTTGCATTGCCTGATGGTTCAATGATCAGGCTTACAATAGCTCAATATTACACCCCATCTGGACGATGTATTCAAAAGGAGTATACTAACGGAGCGGATGCTTATCACCACGAGATTGTAGATCGTTATGTGCATGGAGAGATGTCTAACATGGATAGTATCCAATTCGATGATAGCTTAAAATATAACACTTTGGTAAGTGGTCGAACTGTATATGGTGGTGGTGGTATTATGCCGGATGTGTTTATTCCGATTGATACCACTTTATATTCCGATTACTATCGTGACCTTGTAGCCTCGGGCGTCGTTAATAGAGTGATTCTGTCTTATGTAGATGAGAATAGAAAGCAATTAAAAAAGAATTTTCTCTCCTTTGAGAAGTTTGATCAGCAGTTTTTAATTTCCGACGAACTGATAAATAAGCTCGTGAGTGAGGGCGAAAAACAGGATATCAAGAAAAATGATGAAGAGTTGAAAATCTCAGAAAAACTTATGAGAGTGCAGTTAAAAGCGCTTATTGCAAGGGATTTATTTAATACTTCTGAGTATTTTGAAACAATCAATATGCTTTCTGAGGCTTATATGAAAGCTATTGAATTGGTTGAAACGAAAAAAGAATATACCCAATTATTAAAATAAAATGATTGATTGGCTTTATGCATATGGACTGGAGGCTGCTGGATTAATAACATCTCTGGTCTATCTTTTTTATTCCATTCGTGAAAAAGTTTGGTTATGGCCTTGGGGCATACTAGCTTCATTATTGTCGCTATGGGTATTTTATTCTTCGCGTTTATATGCCGATATGGGCCTTCAGGTTTATTATCTATCTATTAGTGTTTATGGTTGGTGGTATTGGAGGAGTCGTTCCGATAAGGCTGATGAGTCAAGAGTAGAAGTACCCATTAAAAAGGTCCGGTTTATCCTTTTAATAAAAGTCCTTGCGGTTGGAGCATTGATGTATGGTTCGATTTTGTATGCATTGCTATTTGTACCGGCATTGCTCAATATCGCCAGTTCTGATATGCCTTATCTGGATGCTTTGACAACGGCTGCATCTATTGTAGCCACATGGATGTTGGCTCG
>JAEINY010000096.1 GCA_016342595.1 Marinilabiliaceae bacterium | reverse complement strand
TCAGAAGCCGTCTCATAATGTGTTTTGGATGTTGTCCGGGAATAAACATCGAAAGTGATACCAAATTTCTCAAAGGAATCTTTAATAATTCCATGAAACTTATCCACAATATCCTGTGGTGTCACACCTTCATTCTTAGCCTTCAATGTAATGGGAACACCATGTTCATCAGATCCGCCTATTAAGAGGACATCCTCCCCTTTCATACGCAGATAACGTACATAAACATCAGCCGGCACGTAAACACCAGCTAAGTGACCGATGTGTACCGGTCCGTTGGCATATGGCAGAGCAGTGGTCACCAAGGTCCTTTTAAAATTCCCGGTTTGCTTCATTGTATTGGTCTTTGTTTTTATGGATGAATACCCGTTTTTTTGCTCACGATGAACAACGAGGTACCTTCAATTTTTATAAAATAAAACCCTGAACCATTCAGGGCTTTTTATTAACTTCACAAAGATAACCAAACAATTTGTTTCAGATAACGATTTCCATTAGGGATGTAGCGTTTTTTATTGGTCGATTGTCACTTAACAAATGTGGGTTATAAATTGCCAAAACCGGATCGTCATGATATTTCCTCAATTTATCAAAGAAAATGCCACCATCGGTATTGTCGCACCTGCCGGAAAGGTGGATGCTGAAGTGGTGCATTATGCTGAAAAATTTCTGGGTTCAATGGGTTACAGAGTGGTGCTGGGCGACCACGTAAAAAATACCTTTCACCAATACGCCGGCAATGATCACCACCGCGCTTCGGATTTACAGTTAATGCTAAACCGAACGGATATTGATGCCATCTTTTGCGCCAGAGGAGGATATGGTACGATCCGCATTATTGATACGATTGATTTCACCCATTTCCTGGAGCATCCCAAATGGATTGTGGGATTTAGTGACATTACCGTGCTTCATGCCTGTTTACAAAATCGTTTGGGTGTGGCATCCATTCATGGTCCTATGCCCAAAAACTTCGCTAAAAAATCGGCTGATGACCAGGATATCGTCAACCTTTTTGCGATGCTCAAGGGCCAATTACCCAATTACAAAATTGCTCCCCATAAACTAAACCGAACCGGTGAAGCCAACGGAATTTTAGTGGGTGGTAATCTGTCATTGATTTATAGTCTGCGAGGTACTTCCTTTGATTTTGATCCCAAAGGTAAAATACTGTTTATCGAAGACCTGTCGGAATATTTATACCACCTAGACCGCATGATGCAAAACCTCCGGATCAGCGGATTTTTAAGCAAACTGAATGGACTGATTATTGGCCAGTTTTCGGATATGAAGGAGAGTGAAACACCTTATGGATTCTCAGCACAGGAGATTATTAAAGCGGCCGTAGAAGAATATGATTATCCGGTAATCTTTGACTTTCCGGCTGGTCATGATCACTTGAATCAGCCTTTGGTTTTAGGTAAGCGCGTTACCCTGACAGCCACCAATTGTCATTGCAATCTTGAATTTTAAAGTATCGAACCATGGCGGAACACAATGAATTGGGCAAGACCGGTGAAGCTATTGCAGCCAATTATCTGACACAAAAAGGTTATGAAATACTGGATCGTAACTGGCGATACGATAAAAAAGAGGTAGATCTTTTTGCCTTCTTTGATAAAAAACTAATCTCAATCGAAGTACGCACCCGCACATCAGATGGCTGGGAGCATCCCAAAGAGACCATCACCGATGCAAAAATTCGTTTCATTGTTGAAGCAACAGAGGCCTACATCAATGAGAAAGACATAGAGGAAGAAGTTCGATTTGATGTGGTTACGGTTATGCCCAACGGTGATGAATGGGACATTGAACACATCGAAGAAGCTTTTCACCCCTTGTTGTAAGATATAGGCTTCATGACTCTGTTTGAAAGTTTCGAGTTTCGAGTTCCGCATTCATTATTGGTTAATCACCATTCAGGAAATAGATCGAAATAGGTGGATAAATAATCGTCAGCAAAAAGTTTTGTCCTAAATAATATACCTCAACCCTATCTATTATTTCATCCCCAACAGCACTTACATTTATCAGGATTAAAGTCAATCACTTTTGTATTCTAGACGACATCACAGAAAAAATACGGTTCATCCGAATAACGCGTACCTACTATTAAAAAAATGCATATAGGATTATCAGGCTTGTATAGAATATGCTTCAAATATTTGGAGTGGCCTCACTAACGTAGACGGGGCCCCATAGTTTTGTAAGCAGGCAAAAAAGAATTCTGTTTGAGTGACGTAGGAGCGAGTTTATTCTTTTTCTGATTACAAAACGTGATGGGTCGTTGAGTAGTGTAGCCTAGACTTTTTTTGTTTCCGTTTTTTGTGTCATGACAAAAAATGAACCTCGATAGCTATCGAGGCCGCCTGGTAAGGCACTTGGAGTGTATGAAATAGACTTGCAGGTACGCATATTTCTGAAGAGCCAAAAATACTTTTTATTCTAATAGCCATCCGGTTTATCTTAATGATGCATGACCCATATTGAAGGTTGCCTTAACAAACATTTATCTTACAAAAACAATTAAATTTTATAAATTCACCCTCATGAACATTGAAGAATTCAGAGAATATTGCTTGAGTAAAGCCCATGTTACCGAAGAGTTCCCCTTTGATGAAGTAACCCTGGTGTTTAAAGTAGCCGGTAAGATGTTTACGCTAACCGGACTGGATGGCGAATTTACCTTCAGCCTGAAATGTGATCCGGAATTAGCTATTGAATTGAGGGAAGAATATAGCTGTGTGAAACCCGGTTATCACATGAATAAAAAACACTGGAACACCATTGAGGTGGATGGCTCTGTTTCGGATACCAAGCTCCATGAATGGATTGATCACTCCTATGATTTAGTGGTGGCAGGATTACCAAAAAAGATTAGAACGGAACTATTTTAATTACTTATTTTTAGTTGTCACGATGAAGAAACTGGTTCGCTTTTTTTTCCAGGGATTGCTTTACATTGCTCCCATCACAGTTACTATCTATGTATTTGTCGTGGCCTTTACCTGGTTAGACGGTCTGCTACGTGATCTTGAAATCTTTAAGCAAGGGCCATTCTCAGCCATCAGTTTCCCGGGGATTGGCTTATTAATAATTGTAGTGCTTGTTACGATAATTGGATTCCTGGGGCAGAAATTTATTACGGCACCCATATCCGGTGCCTTTGAAAACATGCTCAAGAAAGCCCCACTCATTAAAGTTATCTACTCATCCGTGAAAGATCTGCTATCTGCTTTTGTGGGGAAAGAGCGCAAATTCGATAAACCAGTTTTGGTCATGCTTGATCAGTCGGGCATTTTAAACCGTTTGGGATTTATTACCTCTACAGACGTAAATGATCTGGGGATAAAAGATAAAATCGCCGTTTACCTACCCAGCTCCTATGGAATATTAGGTGAATTGTATATTATTCCGGCCACTCACATCAAGCCCATTGATGCCAATTCGGCTGATGTGATGAAATTCATCGTTTCAGGGGGTGTAACAAAAGTAAAATAACAATCATAGGCGCCAGGCATGAAGTACTTTCTCCTGTTATTAACACTTTGTTTGGCAACGACGATGGCGGGCCAAAATTTCACACAAACAGGCATAGCCTCTTTTTATGCCAGTAAATTTGAAGGTCGGGTGACGGCTAGCGGCGAGATATTCTCCAATGAAAAAATGACGGCTGCCCATAAAGAATTGGCATTTGGCACCAAAGTCAAAGTCACCAACCTGGAAAATCAAAAATCAGTTGTTGTCACTATTAATGACCGGGGCCCTTTCATCAAAGGGCGCATCATTGACGTAAGTCAGAAAGCAGCTAAAAAACTCAGCTTTTTCAAGCAAGGAACGGTTCGGGTACGAATTGAAGTCATTAATGAACGCATGAGCAAGTACCTCCTGTCACCACTGCAGCCATTGAAGCTGGAAACTTTTGCCAACGTGAGTATTCCCGATGCTGGTAACTTATTCACAGATTAATATTTTATAATTGAATAATGTATACCTCGGTTGAGCGAAGCGAAACAATCTTTGTGGCCGGATAGTTTTCGGGCTAAGTTGTTTTTCATGGAATAGTTACACAGAGCTCTCTGAGGCAAAAAGTATAAGGCAGTTCACAGAGGGTTACCATCAATACTGCCAAGCTTAAGATATCCTCTCAGTGTTCCTCTGTGTTTTCTTCGTGCTGCTTTGTGTAACTAGTGCTTCAAATTATAAATTCAAGTAATTATTTTACTTTGCTTCCAATCAAATAAATTTTTTCTTTAAACCGCGAATTACGCTAATTAAACGAATTATTAAAATTTCTGGTAATTAACGTTTTCCGGCGGAAAACGAATTCGTGTAATTCGTTAAATTCGCGGTTCCATTAAAGAAAACTGCGAAGCAGTTGATATAGTGTAATTAGGTGTTTCATATATCAGTAGGTTGCACCATTAATTAATACTTAAACTTGCAATTTGTAGCACTAGTAACTTATTCACAGATTAATATTTTATAATTGAATAATGTATACCTCGGTTGAGCGAAGCGAAACAATCTTTGTGGCCGGATAGTTTTCGGGCTAAGTTGTTTTTCATGGAATAGTTACACAGAGCTCTCTGAGGCAAAAAGTATAAGGCAGTTCACAGAGGGTTACCATCAATACTGCCAAGCTTAAGATATCCTCTCAGTGTTCCTCTGTGTTTTCTTCGTGCTGCTTTGTGTAACCAGACGTCAAGATGCATTGAACACTTTTCACCATCCACTGAGCGGGCATTGGGATACATTGAGAGGTGGTGCCTGGCTATTGAGAGGCCTTATCGATACAGAGAGTAGTCGTTTCCTTTCATTGAGCGGGCCTTTCTTTCCATTGAGAAGTCTTTTCTTTCCATTAAGAGCCTGTTGCGGCGCATGAAACAGCTGTTTTTGTAAAACAAACAGGCATTCCGATGCTAAAAGAAGGTATTAAGTTGGCCGTAGCGGATGTTGTGTTGTATTGATTGGTATGATATATACAACTAGCGGACAAAACACCTCAAGTCATCGGGTTCGAAAATCCACTCGGGAGTATGGACGGTTCCATTAATTAATTCATACCAAGGTGATAAATCCGGGTTTTGAGGATTCACTAAAATCTGTATCTCCTGGGCAGGCATGTAACTCTGAGCCAGCATGTATATTTTCTTCCCGGTTATTGGATGTTCTGCCATATCCACCACAATCACCGCATGTCCATAGGGATTACCGGTTTGAATCAGCACATCCCCGGGTTGCATCTCTTGAAAGTTATCAACAGGTGTGAGCTGTCCATGTAACGACCGGGTATTGGCATAAGCAAACACATAATTCATATATTTTCGGAATGACGCATAATCACGTTTCGTAGTATACTCTTTAAAGAAGCGGGGTTTGCCATCTGACACAAAATTAAACCGGATGGCATCGTATTGTTTCGCAGCAAATAAATACTCGCCATAAAGCAGCATGCATGCATCGGCGCATTGAAGCAAGTCTCTTTTACCAATACCTAAATCCACCACCGCACAATACACATCCGGCCGGTCTTTAAGGCGGCCATCATAATAATGAACCTTGCTCCCTTTATCTTTTAAAGGCAGATAGCGCAGGTATTGTGGAAACGATTCAGTTGGATAAATTATTCGCTGATAACCATCGGGCAAGGCAAAGCGTTTTTCAACCGTATTGAGTTGGCCAAAGGCAATAAACCCATGCATCACCATTATAAAAAGGAGAAGTAATAATTTCATGCTCTAAAATAGGTAAAAAGTTAGTAAACCCGGCAGGTTTTAAAAACCTGACAGGTGATTACCGTCTTTATCTTTATAAGTGGGAATCGTACTCTGATTCTTTTTTGAAAAAGAGAACAGCACTTTCCTGTTACTTCAAATGCGCCACCATGACAATGGGATTATCATTTTATCATCGATTTGTGGCAAGTAAGGAATAGAAAAAACTAGTTTTTCTTTTTAAACAAATCCTTCATGCGCTGCAGAATATTCTTGTGATCTTTCTTTTTACGTTCTTGCTGTTTCTCTTCGCGCTCTTGCTGACGTTTTAGCTTGGTAGAATCAGGTCTGTCAAAAGTATCTACAAATTTCTCAAATAAGTTTTTATCCGGATCTTCAATGGAAAAATCACTACACGCCAGGCGTCTGTTGATATCTTCGGGAATGGGATAAAATGACCGGGCGGTATAATTTGAAAACTGACGGTCGGCTTCTACTTTTTTCATAAACCGGGCAAAAACAGGAAGTGCAGTATGCCCGCCACTTCCCAGGGCTGTTGAGCGAAACCGGATGGAAGGCTGATCATTACCGACCCATGCTCCGGCAACTAATCCGGGTGAATAACCAATGAACCAACCATCTGCATTATCTTGGGTGGTGCCTGTCTTTCCGGCCAATTCACTTTTAACACCATACACGGTACGAAGCGACTTTCCGGTACCATGTTGAACGACTCCACGCATCATTTCAATAATAAAGTGCGCCACCGTTTCATCATACACTTGCCGGCTTTCGGGGCTGGCCTCATTTTGATAGAGGATATTTCCATGGCGATCTTCAATTCGTAATAACCCAATGGGCTCAACCGGTCGACCATAATTGACAAAGGTGGTATAGGCACCCACCATATCTATCAGCGACAATTCAGCAGTACCCAAAGCGATAGAAGGCACCTCTGGAATATCCCCATCAATCCCCATCTCTTTGGCCAGCTCAATCACCTCATCGATTCCTGTTCGCATGATCACTTCCGCACTGATGGTGTTCACGGAATTCGCCAATCCTCCCTTTAATGTATAATACCCTTCATGATTACCGTTGCTATTAGCCGGTGACCAATTATTGTAATCATCATAGGTGCGTTGTTCATTGGAGATAAAATCACAGGGCTCCATCCCATTCATCAAGGCAGCTGTATAAACAATGGGTTTAAAGGTAGAGCCTACCGGCCGTTGAGAAGTTACATGATCATATTGAAAGCTTTTGTGATTGATACCACCCACCCAGGCCAAAACATGACCATTAGCCGGATCAAGAGCCAGGAATCCGGTATTCAATTGTTTCAGATAATGTTTCACCGAATCCACCGGACTCATGGTGACCTTTTTCTCACCGTTATGGGTAAAGATGCTCATGTGCACCTTTTTCTCCATCTGTTTGAATATCGTCTCATCACTTTTGCCACTCTTCTTCATTACCTGATAGCGGTGAGATTGACGCACCGCATTTAAATACACATTTGGATGCTTTTCCCAGGGCTCTCTTCCTTTCCAATGCTTTTCAAATTCGGCTTGTAATTTCTTCATCTGGATGTTGACTGCCTCTTCAGCATATTTTTGCAGACGCGCATCAATGGTCGTATAGATTCTTAAACCATCGGAATACAAGTCATATTCATCCCCGTAATTATCAGTGAGAATTTTTTCAGCCTGAACCCTTACTTTTTCCCGGAAATAAGGCGCAATGCCAGTATTATGATCAATCTTACGATACTTTAATTGAATGGGACTTTTTTTCCACTTAATGGTTTCCTTTCGGGACAAGAAACCTTGATCCTGCATGCGATCTAAAACAATATTGCGGCGTTTTTTACTGCGTTCGGGATTTATTCTTGGATTATAAGCCGTATTGGCTGCCAACATTCCAACCAAAGTGGCGGCTTCCGGGGGATTCAAATTTCTGGATTTCTTTCTGAAAAAGCGCTGAGCAGCCATTTCAATACCGTAAATATCTTCTCCAAACGGAACTGTATTAAGATAAAAAGTCAAAATATCATCTTTGCTATATACGTCTTCCAGGCGCGCAGCTACAAATATTTCTTTGATCTTAGCCACCGGCATACTCAAAAAACCATGTTTTTTACGCGGGTATAAATTCTTAGCCAACTGCTGACTGATGGTACTCCCACCCCCTTGGGCATGATCGCCTAAGATGACGGTTCGGAAGATCACACGCCCCAGGCTGATAAAATCAAGCCCGCTGTGTTCGAAGAACCGACTATCTTCAGTCGCGATTAAGGCATCTTTTACATTTTGTGAGATCGCATTATTATCAATGGTCAAACGGTGTTCCACGAAGTACCGGCCCATCAATTGCCCGTCGCTCGAGAAAACTTCGGAAGCAGTATGATGCTGAATCTTTGAGAGCTCCGACGTGTTAGGTAAGCGACCAAACAAACCTAAATAAACAAACAGAATGAAAATGGCCAGAAGCGTTATCGCTGCGGCTGCAAATTTGAATCCGCTGATGAGTAACTTCTTCTTCCAACTACGATTCGTTTTAGGTGTGTTGTTTTTATTAGAGCCTGATTTTTTCTTTACCGGTGCTTTCCTTGCAGTACTTTTTCTTTTCTGGGCCATTCAAATAGGTTTATGGGCTAAAATTAGTAAAAAATGAACGTTCCATTAAGAGTGAATCAAAGGTTACCCTCCCATTCGTTATAAAATTGTTCCAAATACACTTCCATAAAACGGTGTCTTTCAGCAGCCATTAGCTTTCCCGTTTCTGTTTTCATCTTATCTTTAAGGCGTAATAATTTTTCATAAAAATGATTAATCGTAGGGGATTCACTTTTTCGATAGGCTTCTGTTGATTTATATTCTACCGGCTTTATGGCTGGATCATACATGGTTCTTTTCTTCAGACCGCCATAACTAAACGCCCGGGCAATACCAATGGCACCAATGGCATCAAGTCGATCGGCATCTTGTACAATGCGATATTCAAGTGAATCAAATCCATTTCCTTCCACCTCTTTCGAAAACGACATATTTTTAACAATACCTAATACTGATTTAATGATCAGATCTGATATTTCCATGTCCTCAAGCAATTGTTTAATCTCAATCATGGCCTTATCCTCATCAAAAAACTTAGCATCCGCCACATCATGGAGTAAGCTGGCCAATTGGATAATTTCCCAGTTACCACCTTCACGTTCTTGTATTATCCTGGCATTACCATGCACACGTTCCATGTGCCACCAATCATGACCGGGTTCACACAATTCAAGCTTATGTTTGACCCATCTCTCTATTGATTCAACATACTTTTTAGTCATCACCATTTTTTTCATCCTGATTCTCAACAAGCCATTCATCAAAGAAAATCATATATTAACACACGTAATAAATGCATTCACCTAAAAACTGTAACTTATCACCTGCTAGCAATTGCACGTTTTAGCTTGAAGTAATACTTTGTGCCAAATTTAAGCCAACCAGAACCATGCTTCAAGGATTATATTTCAGTACATTAAAGACATTTCCGTATATTTCCTTTATCATTTTAACAATCTTTTTTTCCCAGCACGCCCATGCGGATGAAGAGTCATTGAATAACATACATCAAAAATTGATGGAGGCAAATTCCTTAAAGCTACAGGCCGATTACATATTAAACAATAGTGATGAATCGATTAACCAACAACACCTACAGGCCTATTCTTTATTATATCAATCACACACACTAAAACAGCAAGTGTATGCCAGCATGCTGAATCCATTAATCAACCAAAATACCCTTGAAGATTCATTAATGGGTGTGAGTGCAACCATTTTAAGTAATGCAGGTCGGTTAATAAAATCATCGGTTTCTACCGTCACTGAAATTGAAACCCAAACACTTGATTTTCTTGTAAAGATAGAAAACTATCAAAAAGCTTGTCATGAACTCTCATTAGCGACCACAGGTTATCAAATACTGTACGATGCATTGAAAAATAATAGGAATGATAACTATTTAAATGCCATCACCACGGAACAACATTATAGCTCTTTAAGTTCAAAGTATAATCAATCCATCAGCTCCATTGGTTCACTTTTTTCAGAAGAAGAAGAAGAAGAAGAAGCCCAACCGGTTCCAGTGCAAAAGCAGATCGCTTCAAGTCAAGTTCCTATAAAATTCAGTGAATCAGAAAATGCTCACAAAGATCCGCTTGTTTTTGCTATTCAACTAGCGGCTTCCCGGGATCAGTTAAATCCTGATCTACTGGCCCATTTCAAAAGAAAAACAAAAGGTAACCTTCACGAAGTCAGAGAAGGTGAATGGTATAAATATGAGTACCGGGTTGGCTCCTCTTATAGCGAAACGCATCAAATGTGGCTACACTTCGGATCTGATGTCTGTTTCCCGGTAGCCTATTATAAAGGCGAAAAGATCAGTATGCAAAAGGCTTTGGCTATGTGTGAGGGAAAATAATTAAACGCTTTAACCGAAACATTGCAGTAAATCTACACAAGCTATTTACATCCTTACAATTAATTTGTAACTTTTCTTTCGCTCAGATCACAATCGGCATTTGAGCACTTTTCATCAAGGATGTAAAAAGATGGTTTACTATCGTTTATACAGAAAAAGCCTGAGCTTATTGTTCATATTTATTTGCACTCAATATCTGTTGGGTACTACCACGTATGTTGCAAAGCCCGATACAGCTTTATCTCTCTGGAAACAATCCAGGACTTTGCAGCAAGAGGCTGATTTCATTCTTCAACAAATAGAGAACGATACAACTACTCAACACGATTCACTTGCCATTCAAGAAAAAATAGCTGCTTTCTCTTTACTTCTCAAGGGAAAGCAACTGAAGGAAAGTTATTATTTAGTGGTTATTGACTCATTGAATCATTCCACTCCGCCACAAGAAGAATTACTAGAACTGTATAACACCATTCATGACAATGCTTCTACACAATTATTGAACAGTCGTCGCACCCTCGAAAGTGCTCAAAACCTAAATGAACCCGATAGCCTGTTAAAAATCTATCAAGCAGCTATTGACTATCAAAACAAAGGACTTGCCGGTTTAAAGTTAATGAAAGCCATACATGAAGCAGATGATAATACGCACCCTTTATTTAGCCATCCACCTAATGTGAGTAAAATTACTGAACGATACAGCCTTGCAGAAGCAGATGTAACCTTGCTCATTAAGAAGGAAGCACCTGCCGGAAAATCAGAGGTGGCCAAAGCAGACACTGTAACAAGAGGTTACAGTCCATTTACCAGTGAGTATAAAGACTTTGTTTTTGAGGCCGATTCGATTGCCAGGGGACATCCGGAGATAACGACAGGTCTTCAGGATACGATGCCAACAACAGCCGCATTTGAAATAGATACAGCGATACAAAGGCAACTCAATACGGTATGGAACCAGAACTTTCAATATTTGAAAAAGGACACCTTATTCACCCATGCCGCACAGGATTCCTTATTTCCCCATGAGATGGTTACCCTGTATGATAAGTCATCATTGAAACGCTATTGGACCAACTACTTAAATCAATGGACTGAACTGGCCAAAGCAGAAGTACCGAAAGAAAGTAAGTCATCAACCGGTATCCGTGTAAAACCGGAATACGATTCACGGCAATCAACAGCTACTAAAGAAACTGAGGAATTAAAAAATGCAAAATCTACGGATACACCCCAAAAGATTGCGACCATCCCCACAGTTCCACCTGCTGCCACAAATGAAACGCTTTATTTCATTCAAATAGCAGCCAGCCGATCACCAATGCCCCTCCCATTTATCCACACTTTTTATAAAGGCGATGATTCCGTTTATACACGCATTGAAGAAAACTGGTTTAAATATCAAATCGGCAAAACACCCACCTTCTCTGAGGCCCTGAAGACCCTTAACAACACAGGTGTAAAAGGGGCTTTCATTGTTCCCTATGAAGGCAGTAAAAAATTGATGTTATGGCAAACATTACGTCCTAAAACAACGGTAATTCCAAACAAAGTTTTAAAAGATCTCACGTTCGTGGTTCAAATTGCAGCTTCGCGGGATCAATTATCCGGTTTTCAAATGGAGCAGTTAACAAAAAATATAGAGGGTACCGTCCGGGAAATAGTCGAAGACAATTGGTATAAATACCAAATAGTGGTAGGCGCCTCTTATTCCGAAGCGAGGAAAAAATGGCAACAAACAGGCATTACCAAATCGTTTATTGTGGCTTACTATAATAATGACAAGATAGAGATGACAGAAGCGTTTCGCATATTAAAAGGAAATTAAACAGATAGAGCTATGAAAAGAGTACTACTTCAAAACTTGATACGAATTACCCTGGGATTGATCATCATTGCTTCATCCTCATGTGTGAACCTTAAAAAAGTGCAATTGATGCAGGAAAAATCAATTACAGATTATTCGCAAGAGATCATTAATGCTCAGCGCGACGCCTATAAAATTAATTTCGGAGACCACCTTTACATTAAAATATTTAGTACGGATGCACAGACCAGCCGTTTTTTCAAGTCAGACTTCCCTGATATAATGACAAATTCATACGTTTATCTTAACTCATATAAGGTAGACGAAGAAGGATTTGTTAACTATTCCTTTGTGGGCAAGATCAAAGTCAAGGGACTCACCATAAACGAAGCACAAAAAGCCATTGAAGAATCTCTCCAGGAATACTTCAAAGATGTCAATGTATATGCCAAACTGGTTAACTTCAATATCACTGTTTTAGGTGAGGTGAATAGCCAAGGCACCTATACGGTTGACCAGGAGGAGATAACCATTTTACAGGCATTGGGTCTGGCCGGTGGCTTTACCGATTTTGGACATGCCGAAAAGGTTGTGTTGGTCCGGAAAAGTCCAAATGGCAGTACCGTCAAATATATTGACCTGACTGACAACGGTGTGCTACAGGCGGAACACCTCTTTCTGATGCCCGATGATGTTATCTACGTGGCACCAAGGGGGTCAAAATCCTTTGTGTTTGATAAATTTCCTTATGGTTTATTCTTCGGTATAATTTCAATGGCCTTGTCTATTTATGCTATAACAACTGATTAATAAGCGATCCACCTATGCATGAAAGATCAAAGGATCAACCGGAATACTATCTGGGTCTCTTTTTTAAGGCTTTAAAATATTGGCCGATTTTCGTTATGGCGTTGGCAGGAGCGGTGGCCATCGCTTACTATACAACAGTTACGACAGTGCCCAAATATGAAGTTAGTACCACTGTGCTCATTCAAGATGAAAAAACGACGGCTCCCCAGGCCATTATTGGTTTGGGGGAATTGACCGGTCAGTCGCTTCAGATCAAGAATGAGATGGGCATTCTCCATTCCTATGAATTAATCTGTCGCACCATAAAACGACTGGACTTTGAAGTTTCCAGCTATCAAAAAAGACGTTACCTCCCTAAACGGCTCTATCCATATTCCTATTTCACCATTGAATGGAATCCTTACTCTCCTCAACTCATCAATGTCCCTTTCAACATTCAATTTGTCACTGATTCCACTTGCCGGGTAAAAGCCAATTGTGAAGTCGGGCAAATTTATTCATACACACAAGAAAAGTCGCTTCATGGCATTTATAACTTTCAATTAGATACCCTGGTAACAACCGGCCAGCAGTTATCCAGCCCCTGGTATGACTTTGCCATCCTGGCTAATAGTGGTACATCACTGGCTCATGATAACAAAGCGGATTATCATTTTCAATTCAATTCCTACGATGCACTCGTCAATCAATTCAAACGATTCACCATCCATGAAGAAACCGGTTCATCGATCTTACGCCTCCACCTCACTACAGATAACATTGTGCAAGGCACTAATTTTTTAAATGCCCTTACCCGTGAATACCTGAGAAAAGGCATTGAACGCAAAAACAACATCGCCTCCAATACCATTCGCTTCATTGATTCGCAAATCACTGAAATACATGACTCACTCTACCAGAGTGAAAAAACCATACAGGCCTTTATTCATGCGAAAGGAGGGTTAGACCTGGACTATAAAACGGATTACATCTACAACCGCTTATCAGTTTTAGAAGAACAGATGACCGTGCTACAAATGCAAAAGAAATACTATGACTATTTAATTCAATTCCTCGAAGAGAACAAGGCATTAGAAGATATTGTATTGCCTTCGTCACTTAAATTAAATAATCCCTATCTCAATGATCTGTTAGATCAGATTAATGAATCGCTTTTCGAATTTGAGGAGATTTCCAGCCGTACTCTTCAGGAAACGCCGATTCTTACCGCCAACCGTTTGAAAATTGAAAACCTGAAAAAAACAGTTCTGGAAACCATCACTGCTGCCAATAATAATCTGAATCACGAACAAACAGAGCTTCAAAAGCGCATTTCATCTATCAAAAAAGAGCTGGATTATCTACCTCAGGACCAACAGCAATTCATTGCCTTACAACGGAAGCATACCATCAATGAGGACCTTTACACATTTTTGCTGACCAAACGATCTGAGATGGAAATTATGAAGGCTTCTAATTTACCGTCCAATGAAGTATTGGATTTAGCGCGCCCCAGCCACTATCGACTGGTAGCACCGATCCGCTCAAAGATCTACCTCAAATATATGATGTATGCATTAGCCATTGCCGGGGCATTGATCTTTATCTTCATCTACTTCAACGACAAAGTATATGAAAATAAGGACATTGAATCCATTACCCATTATCCCGTTCTGGGCCATATCATTCACAATAAATACAGCTCCAATTTCATTGTGCATCATCGGCCCCAATCGCTGGTCTCCGAGTCTTTTCGCTCATTGCGGACATCGTACCACTTTCTGGGTGAGAAAAAAAAGAAAGGCAATGTTATATTGGTTACCTCCACCAATATTGAAGAGGGTAAGAGCTTTTTATCACTGAACCTTGCCGCTAGTTTTGCTCAAAACGAAAATAAAACCATCATCATCGGGTATGATTTACGAAAACCTAAATTGAATAAATACATTGAAAACGGTCACACAAATGAAGGTTTATCCATGTATTACAATGGCAAAAGAGATTATAAAGATATCATCCTTTCGTCCACGCAAGCCCACCTGGATTACATTTTAACGGGTCCGATACCGGCTAATCCGGCTGAACTGATGGCCCGGGATTCCAAAACAGAAGCTCTCTTTGACTACCTCAAAAGCCAATACGATACAATCATTTTGGATACGGCGCCCCTGGGCCGTGTGTCGGATGGTTTCTTATTATATCCCTATGCCGATCTAATGATGTTGGTAGTGCGCCACAATAAAACACGTGTGCGCCATTTGAAGCATCTGTTGAGAGAATTAAAACGGCGAGGTATTGATCACTGCGGGATCGTCATCAATGACATTCGTGTGAACCGCAATAAATATGGGTATGGTTCGGGATATGGGTATGGATACGGGTATGGTTATGGGTATGAGCAGAGCTGAAAAAAGGAGTTGTCTCAAAAGATGAAAATGGGGATTTGCCACTAAGTCACCAAGGCTCAAAGAATCCACAAAGAACTATATTTCTACATATTTAATCTTGGTGAAGCTTCGTGCATTTGTGATTTAGTGGCAAACAATCAGCTCATGAGATCCCCGCCTTTTTTATTTCTTCAGAATTTTCTTCGCAATCGCATTGGGTAATGCATCCTTATGTACCATGATGGCCACTGTGTGCAGGCGCATGTAACTTTCCGACATGTATAAGTAACCGCCGAAGGCATTGCTTTTATCCCCCCAGCTATTCTTGGTTTTGTAATAAGGAGTTCCTTCCTGGTCGTTTGATAAACCGGTGATGTGCATCAAATGGTCATCGGTGGAGTTCCATGACAGGAACGCTTCCTGACGGATGGCTTGATCAATACTCTTCTCGGCCTGGGGTTTCATTTCAGCATCGTCTGCTTGTGGCACAATGGCCGCTCCTTTTTTATGCTGAAAAAACTTCTCACTCACATCGCCATCCCACACGAATGAATACCCATTTTCGAGAGCGTGGTTCATCACCTGCATCAGCTCATCCAATGGTAAGTTGTAATAATTATCGTGCGACCAGTTATCCGGCAATTCCAAACTAAAAGCACTGTACCAGGGGTGGTGAGAATAAGATGTTAACTCCACATAATCATCGGCATTGATCTTCATCTCCCCGGCAAAAGCAACAGGTGATAAGTCCTTACCTTCCAGCTCTACTGTTTCAGGCAGTTCACCCATGTAAATGTTCAACACCGCTGCTAGCACCTCGGTCCATTGCTGCGAAGGGCGCGTCTTACGTTGTTTCATGTAATTATCAAGGATGGCCGATTGCGTCGAAGCCAGCTCTGAATGATTGTGTGGTTTGGTCAGATCAATACGTCCTGGAAAAGCTTCCTCAGTGGCCATACCATGCTCTTTCAACACATTCATCACGTCATGGGCCTGACCACCTTCACTGAAATTACCTTTTCCATGAACCATGGTATAGAGACGAGCTTTTTCCGGATAGGCAAAACGTACGAAATACATTTCCGATAAATCCAGTTCAGGACCACCCTGACGAATCACTTCTGTTTCGAGAAAAGAAGTGGTACTATAGGACCAGCACGTTCCCGTCCGGTCCTGACTTTTTACAGACGTTGTTTTAATATCGTGCACCGGGGTAAATTCAAAAGCACTTTTCTCTTCTGTCTCCTGTGCCTGCATATTGCTTATCATCAGCATACCTGACAAAGCAAAACATATTGTTTTCAATCGCATCATGATGTCATTTTATAGAAAGGCGGTCTTCATCTTTGTGAAGAAGACCGGCTCTTTCATAGATTGATTTTGGGTTTTCTTATTATTTACCTTTTACAGTGGCTTCCACTTCATCCACGGTGATCGGAATACGCTCACCTAAGATACGACAGCTGGTATCGGTTACCAGAATATCATCTTCCAGGCGAATGCCGCCAAAATCTTTATAAGTCTCTACTTTATCGTAATTGATAAAATCTTCGCATTTCTTCTCGGCCTTCCAGCTATCAATTAATGCCGGGATGAAATAACAACCCGGTTCGTTGGTCACCACGAAATTAGGCTGCAACTTACGTCCGAGGCGCAAGGCCGCCAAACCAAACTGAGTACTGCGTTGGGTCTCTTCATCATAACCCACCAAGGTATCGTTATAGTCTTCCATGTCATGTACATCGAGGCCAAGCATGTGCCCCAATCCGTGTGGGAAGAACATGGCGTGTGCCCCCTGGGCGACTGCTTCATCCACATCCCCTTTCATCAATCCCAGATCTTTTAATCCGGCAGCAATGGTACGCGCCGCTACCAGGTGCGCTTCGCGATATGGAATACCTGGTTTAGTCGCTTCGCGTGATGCATTATTGGCATCCAGTACAATTTGGTAAATCTCGCGCTGACGTTGTGTAAAGGTACCGCCTACAGGAATGGTACGTGTATGGTCAGTCGCATAATGCAATGGTGACTCACTACCGGCATCAATCAATAAGAGATCCCCGTTTTTCAAGGTATTGCTGTGGTCGTGGTTGTGTAAAGTCTCCCCTCTCATACTACAAATAACCGGGAAAGACACCATCCCACCGCCAGATACGGAAACCCCTTCCAAAGCACCTGTAACTTGCTGTTCGGTCACGCCTCCATGGGCCATCTTCATAGCCGTGGTATGCATTTGATAAGCCGTGGCCATGTGGCGTTCCATCTCTTCTATCTCACAAGGCTCCTTAATGGAACGGATGTCAATACATGCTTTTGTGTACTCCAGTGAAGCATAATCGCGTACACGTGAATGGTGAATGCCAAACAAATCGCTCATTTGCATGATGGTTTCACCACGATAAGGTGGATTATAATGCACTTTGCGACCTTGTTTAATGGCCTCATCAATCATGGTTGACAAATCGGCCATGCAGCGAATGTTCTCAACACCCACCTGAGCTGCTTTCTCAACCATGGTAGGTTGAGGTCCCATCCAAATAATGTGGTCTACCGACAAATCATCACCCAACAGGTATTCTTTGTTATTATCCACATCGATAATGGCCGCATGATCCTGCAAATCAATTCCGAAAAAATAAAGAAAAGTACTATCCTGACGGAAATGATACACATTATCAGGGTAATTCATGGGCGCATCGTTGTTCCCCATCATCAGGATTAAACCCGATTTCACTTTGTTTACCAGCTTCTTGCGCCGGTTTATATATACTTCTTTTGAAAACATAAGATGTAATTTTAAAAATTGATTTCAATATACATCTTTTCAAAGGACTGTAAAAAGATAAATATCACTTGTTGTTTTCACTTTGTTGGTTGTTTCATTAGAAAGCACCCTTCTTAAAATAATAAAGCTGTTTGAATCAATTTCTCAGTTCATGAAGCCCTAACACAAGGAAAATAATATTATCGTCTAATCCCTTTATGCATTATTGTTACCAGTGATACACCTCGGAAGTGATTAAAAAATGCTTCTGAAAACACATTTCGGGAGGCCTGCTTTCAGCGAATAAACAACACCACCGATAAAGCGTATTAAAAATAAGTTGTAATTTTGATTTTTCAAAACTAGCAGACCTAAGTGCGCTTTAAGGCATGTAAAATACATCATTGCTTTTTAATATAAGTGATTGGCTCTGGTATCAACAAAAAATACAATTCTTAACTCAAGTCATTTACACATGAAGAACAAATACTTACTATTTATTTTTTTGACGCTTACCATTCCCTTTTGTATAAATGCTCAAAACCATTCCATGCACTTTGATGGCAGCGATGATTATATCAACATCGGGAATCATTTAAATCTGGAACATACGTCTTCTTTTACACTGGAAGCATGGATTAAAACCAATAATTCAACCGGTTTTCTACAAATAATCAGCAAACTGGATTCTGAGCTTAGCGGGTGGGCATTTCAATTAGCAAATGGAACCTTATCTTTTTTTTACTCTGGATCTGTTACCTCGGGTAATGCAACTGTCAGTGATAATATTTGGCACCATGTGGCACTGGTATGGAATGTTCAAACCACCACTCTTTCATTCTACCTGGATAACAACTTAGATAGTACTACAAAATATGAATTTGAAGGGACTTTTATCAATTCCGGTGATGTTTGTATTGGAGCCTATGATGCCAATGGATCACCGGAAGAATTTTGGGACGGGCAGTTGGATGAAATCAGAGTCTGGAACAGGGCTTTATCCAGCACTGAATTGGCTAATAACGCTAATGCCGAACTAGATGGAACACAGCAAGATTTGTTGCTATATTACAAATTTGACCAAACAAATTCTTCATGCGATGTTGTAGATGCCTCGGTAAATGCATTACATGGCACAAGGGTGGGAAATGGCGCCCTCAATAACCTACCTCAATTTTCTAAAGATGTACCAGCCATTAGTATTGTGGCCAATGCCAATTCAAATAGTTGCATTGTACAAAGCTTTGAAAACTTAGGAAGTGCCGAAGAAATAACGCTTTACCCCAATCCTTCAGATGACTTTTTACAAGTTTCGGGATTAAAAAACGCAGAAGGCTATCAGGTATACAATAGCTTGGGTATTGAGATAGCTCATGGAATAATTTCTAATCAGGAAAAAATTCAAGTGAAACACCTAAGCAATGGATTGTATTTCGTGAAATTTGAAAGTGGTCGCTTACTAAAGTTTATTAAAGAGTAAAACGTATACAAATACAGAATCCCCCGTATCCGCCAGTTGGCGGATACGGGGGATTCGTCCTTTCCTTTCTATCTAAATGCCACTGTACATTTCAATTTCAAGAACATATACGGCGGTTCATCAAGTTATCGGGCATAGAACGTCCATTGAGTTATTAACATTCAATTTTTCAATGATATTTTGGCGATGACGATTTACAGTGTTGATACTAATGTGTAATTGAGCTGCGATCTCTTTACTCAACAAACCTTTGCTTACACACACGAAAACCTCATTTTCCCGCTCTGTTAAAAGCCGGGTACAGTTGTCATATTTGTTCACTGTCAGCTTTTCTCCGGTTGTTTTATTCACAATCATACTATCTATAAGCATTTTCGGCGGGGGGCTGTAGGAGTAGTTATATTGACAGAGAGCTAACCATAAACTTCCATTTTCATCCATTCTCAAATAAGAACTACGGTGCTCAATATAGTTATAGTCTCCCGTTTGACTCTTGGCTCTTACTTTACAGATGGTGGCATAATTCAACCGTTCAGAGAGTGGTAATTGCTTTAAGAAATTAAAAAATTCCAGTTCGAGAAGATGCCTTTCAAACAGATCGTCCGGATGAATGCGATTATAAATATCCTCTTCCCATATGGAATCAAGCACCGAATTATCAGCTTCAGACATTCCAAAATACCTGCCAAACTTACCTACAAAAATATAACTGGTATTCGTGGCAAGGTTTGATAATACGGACAGTGATGCATCTATCCGGACAGAATTACTAACCTGTTGTAATGATTGGCGAAGCTCCTCTTCTGTAATACTTTCGGTGTTGATCGGTGCGGATAAGAACCGGTCCTCTAATTTCTTTATAACATCCATTTTAAATCAATATGGTTATTTTTCAGTATTGCACAACGGAACAATTAGCTTGAACTTTGCCCACAAAAGTAGAACATTACTAACAATTGTTTATCGACATTACGATAAGTCGATAAACGGAAGATATTTCGTAGTATATATAAATTAGAAAAGATGAAATTTAAGGCTTTGTTATTGGTATGTTTATGTGTTTCAAACTTTGTATTTGGTCAGAAAATAGATAAAATGCAGTGGTTTAATGAGCCCTCCTCCTGGGAAGTTAAAAATGATAATTTAACGATGCAGGTGACTCCTCAGTCAGACTATTGGCGTGTGACGCACTATGGTTTCACGGTGGATGACGGTCCGTTTTATTACACCACACGAGGTGGAGAGTTTGAAGTTACAGTGAAAATTACCGGGAAATATCAAACCCGCTTTGACCAAATGGGTTTGATGTTGCGTATTGATGAGCAACACTGGATCAAAACCGGCATTGAATATGTGGATGGGGTATACAACTTTAGCACCGTAACCACCGATGTGCACAGTAGCTGGAGTGTGGTAGAACTGGATAAAAAGCCGGAATCGTTATGGATAAAGGCAATACGCAGAAAAGATGCGGTGGAGATTTTCTATTCCTTTGATGGTAAAAAGTATAAAATGAGTAATCTGGCTTACCTTGCCGATAAGAAGCCGGTGATGGTTGGTATGATGGCTGCGAGTCCTGATGGCGATGGCTTTGAAGCGTTGTTTGAGGAATTTTCAGTTAAACACCTGCCCGATGTGCGTCGTTTGGAATGGCTTAAAGAGAATCAGGATTAATAAAATGCCATTTTTTGAGCAATCGCCCATTGGGCAGAAAAAAACAGACACCTCATTGTATCAGTGAGGTGTTTTTTTACACAAACTAATTGTAACACAGAGCCCTCAAGCCTTGACATGCTAACAAAAGCAGAGATAACGCTGAGAAAAGAGTAACACAGAGTTACACGAAGAAGCCACAGAGTAAAACAACAAGTTGTTTCTAAAAACGCAAAAGATAACCATCGGTCTTGTTATTATGTCGAATCCAGTGATGAAATCC
>JAEINY010000095.1 GCA_016342595.1 Marinilabiliaceae bacterium | reverse complement strand
TCGGATATAATATGCTCATCCGTTGGCGTCAAATGAGGCGTCCAATGGAATGTGCCTTCAAAAGCAGGAAAGATATTTACAGCCCATCCTTTTTGACTAATTGCTTCATCGATCTTTACTTTAACATTCACTTTGTAGAGGCCCTCCGAGATTTCCTTCACTGTATGATCAGGTGAATTCACACCAAGTGGTTCAACTTTCATACTTCTGATATACTCATCAGGGAGTTTCGTTTCATTTGTACATGAAATAAAGCTTGCGATAACTACTACTAAATTGATGATTTTATTCATTGTCAATATCTATAAATTATTACCTTATATAACACATTAACGCCCAACAACAAAAATATAAAATTACAGCTGAAACGTTTAAGTTTTTAAAAAAAATATCCAATTTCCAAATCCTATTCTAATTTCATTTTAAGTAAATTAGTCGACAATAGTAATTCTATTATCTTTTTCAGGATCGACAAGTTCACCCATTAACCGAATCTGTGGTGGCTCATTCCTCATAAGGGATTGGATAGTACAGGAAACCAAATGCCCATAGCGCCACTCAATGTCCACTTTATATGCTCCACGAGCAATCAGTCCTCTAACTTTTCCGGCAGGCCACTCAACCGGTAGTGCCGGCAACAGATGAATTTCTCCTTGGTGAGACTGTAACAGCATTTCTGCCATAAACCCTGGGGTTGACATGGAGCCATCCACCTGCATATTTCCACTTTCGTGTGCCATCAGATTTTCAAAACCCACATCTGTTACCATGTCATTGAATATGCGTGCAGCCTTTTCGCCATCGCCCAATCGTGTAAAACACCAGATTCGCCAGGTTTTATTCCAGTTACCACCCATGTGTGGCCATTTGGGGCCATATAATGTATGTCCCCTCATATTTAGTGATTTTGTGGCCGCTTTTGCCAGTTCAGGTGTTATAATCGGATCGATTTGTCTTCCCGGCATTAATGCATACATATGAGAAATATGTCGATGGTGATCGCGCGGATTATCCACATCCCACGCCCATTCCTGAATTTGTCCATATTTCCCTATTTTCATTGGCAACAGATTATTTCGTGCAGCTTCTATTTTATGTATAAGGCGTGCGTCCTTATGCAGTATTTCGGCAGCCTGAATAACATTCGAAAACAAGTCGTGCACCATTTGAATATCCTGGTATGCTCCGGGTAGATTAAACAGTTTCCCTTTACTGGCTTCTCCGTTAGTGATGGCATAATCCAGTGCTTTACCATCTTTGAAGTCAACCCCATGTTCTGAAGAGACCGTTGGTGCAATGATCAGCTTGCCTTTATATTCAACCAGGTTTTGCAACCAAAACAAAGCAGCTTCTTTCATGACAGGATATGCTTCCTTGCTCAGGTAATCTTCGTCCATCGTATATTCATACTGGCTCCATAAGTGCTGACAATGCCAGGCTGCACCACTAGGATACATTCCCCATAACATATCTGCACCGGGGGAAGCATAACCCCAAATATTTCCTGTGGTATGACTCACCCAACCGTCAGTACCGTAATAGGCTTTGGCGACTTTACGACCAGGTTCAACCAGCGTTTTTATCCAATTAATATATGCTTCCTGACATTCGGACAAGTTAAGTGGTCCGGCAGTCCAGTACATTTCCTGAATATTGATATTGCTCTGAAAATTACCGCTCCAAGCAGCCGTTCTTCCGGGCACCCATAGCCCTTGCAGACCCGATGGCAAGGTGTTAGGTCTGGATGCACTAATCAGCAGGTACCTACCTAAATTAAATAATAATACTTTTAATCCAGCATCATCGGTCATGCCTGTCTTCAGCATTTCATACCGCTCATTAGTGGGTAGTTTTTCCAATGTTGAATCTCCATCCATTTCAAGAGATACCCGATCGTAAAGATGAGTATAATCGGATACGTGTATCTTTTTTAACTTATCAAATCCTTTTTGTACAGCTTTATCAATAACCTTTCGTGTAATAACATCCGGATCTGCTCCATCATAAAGTGGGGCAATGGGTCGATATTCAGTGGCCGCTGTATAAAGGATGGTCGCTGAATTTGCGCCACTAACTTTTAAGAATTCTCCATCGGAAGTTATTTTTCCTCCATCAATCAGTATTTTTAGTTTTACACGATACTCCCTGTTGTTCCCATCAATCCTTCCATTTATGTGAATCTCATTCCCGAGAGTGGTAATTGTATTTTCTTTCTGTGTTAATTCATGCCGAATGGAAAAACCAAGTTTCGCCGGCGTGTCGCTTCTAAACCGAAAAATCATAATACGATCGGGATAACTGCAAAAATACTCTCGCTTATAATTTGTACTCCCTAAAGTATAATTAACAGTAGCCAAAGATTCAGAAATATCCAATGTACGTTCGTAATTACTCACTTCTCCTTCATGGTTATCGAAAGAAAAATACAATTGCCCGATAGAAGTTAATGAACCAAAATCAGAATAGTCCCCAACAAAATTTTGGCCCACCATACGATCAGCCTCTTCAATGTCACCGTCAACAATAGCTTCACGGATTTCCTTCAGGTACTTACTGCTTCCTTCAACTATCCCGTAGTTGTACTTGGGATTTTGCCCCGGTCCCCCAAACCACATGGTCTCTTCGGTAATGTCAAAACGTTCTTCTTTTACGCCTCCATAAAAGGATGCTCCCATATAAGCGTTCCCCAGATGAAGAGCCTGAGTTTTCCAGTCTTTTGCCGGATAGTTATACCATAACTTAGCGTTATTATCCTGTGCCAAAATTGATACCGACAGGCACAAATACACTATTATAAAAAATAAATTTGTAGTTGATTTCATAATTCTATCTTTTCTAATTATGCCATTTATCGCTTTAACCATTTTAGTTCGTACCAGTACAGGCTGTGGTCATCGAGCATCTGATGCCCTTCAATGCCGCAGGAGCTGATATAAGTTTTACCCTTGTAGGCAACTATTTCAGGAGCATGGCTGTGTAAGGTGGTGATGGTATTTTCTATCTTAAATGAATCAAAACGATCAGAAACAATTACCAAGGTTTCATGGTAATGCCGGTGCGCATAGGAAACGAAGAGGTAGTACAAGCCGTTCCGCTTGATCACATAAGGAGATTCAAGGCCACTCCAGCTCACACCATCCGGAATATGAATAAGCTCTGTAGGCTCACCGAACTCATTAAAATCATCGGTTGGAATCACGGAAATTGAAGAGCCTTCCTTTTTCGGTGTTACAATATAAAAATAGACCTGCCCATCATCATCCTCAAATAAACATGGGTCTCTCATATTATCGTGAGAATACAGCACAGCTTTATAGTTTCTTTCCCAGCGATACAGATCATCAGAAACGGCCAATTCCATAAAGCGCTTGTCTCCAAATTTGGACTGAAAAAACATGAGGTATTTCCCTGCTTTATTCTGAACGACATAGGGTGCACCCAGAAATCCCTGTCCTTCCTTATACTCAGATAGCGCCATTCCGGTATGTTTAAAACCTTTGGCCGGATCTTCCATTACGGCATGCCCAATATGTGGATGATATGTATAATTGTAAGTGCCATCCTCAAAAAATGGATTATTGATTCCGAAAAAATGGAGTCGTCCTTTTTGATCTTCAATAAAGCAATGGTCGTTTATATACCATTTCCCGGTTGAATCGGCTGGAGTCGCATCCAGAACCAACTGAGCCTGACCACTGGTAAATGGAATCTCTGCTTCATCAATCAACTGTTTGTCTTGTGCCAGTAAAACCTGTGTATTAACAAGTACAAACAATAAACTTAATCCTTTAGAAATTATACCCATATGTTTTATTTTTTTATAATATGACTATTTCATCAATCTTCAAATAAGCTTTATCTCCTACCTTGTGATGGCCTTCGGGGATTAAATCAATTAATTTAGCTTTCACCCTGATTTTTATTAAACCGCTGCCCGAACATGGAATCTTATTAACAATTCTATTTCTTCCATGAATAAGTGCTTTGTCAGATAGATCTGTATCGCCTAACTTGGTAAAGGTTTTCCCATCAATAGAACCATAAACCTCTATTTGCATCGGAGGGTAAATGCCAAAAATGGTTAATCGCAGGGTATTAATTACGACTTCTTCAATATCAGTTGGATGATCCAATTCAATTATTACATCAAAATCATCATAGAAACCTTGCCAGTTTTTGTCACCATCAACTTCAATCTGACCATAATTCAGATCTGTCAGTGCCAGTTCTTTTGCCGCTTTATCTCCGGCTGAAAATGGATGATTGTACACTACCTTTGCTCCTGCAGCTTTATGGATAGGAAAAGTATTTTCAATGATATCTCCCAATCGTTTCCCATTCTTAAAAATAGCAGCTTTAATCGTTTTTGTTTCCGTTAGAGTAAAAGGCGCTGAGTATAACATACTATTTTCTGTTGGCTCAGAACCATCCAGCGTATATCTTATTTCAGGTGAAGTAAGTTCCGATTCCAGAGTGATCTCAATAGATTTACCATTTCCTTTTTGATGAATCCACGGATTAAAAGCACTTTTAGCATAACGAATACCCTTGGCATCCATCTTTCTTAGTTGAGCTTGCAAACGTTCAACAAAGTCATCAAAACTTTGAGCGTTTTCTGAAGTCCAGGCATTTTCTGCTACTGCAAATAGGCGGGGAAAGGTCATATAGGTGACTTTGCTCCAGTCTGAGATAGACTCGGTCCAGAGATTTCCCTGAATCCCCATAATTCTATCGGCTTCTTCTTCATTAAGCCCCTCTGGAATTACCTTATAGTTATAACAAGTTGATAACAGGGCTTCCGAGTAACCTATGTTCGGTTCCGATTCAGATTGTCCTTGTTTTAAATCCAGGTAATTATATTCCATTGGAGTCATAATAACATTGTGCCCTGCTTTGGCAGCAACAATCCCTCCTTTTTCCCCTTGCCACGACATTACAGTGGCATTAGGAGCCAAACCGCCTTCCAGAATTTCGTTCCAGCCAATCAGGTTTTTGCCTTTGGCGTTCACCATTTTTTCAACCTGCTTAATAAGATAACTTTGCAGTCCGTGCTCGTTTTTTAAGTCTTTTTCTTTTATGAAATTCTGACACTGGTTGTGGTGTTTCCAGCCACTTTTGTTGCATTCATCACCCCCAATATGAATATAATTTAGAGGAAACAAATCCATTACTTCTCCTAAAACATCTTCTAAAAATTTATACGTATCAGGATTCGATGCACAAAGTGCGTTGTCACCTAAAACACCTCCAGTAGCGACATAAAATTGACGATTGGGTTCACACGAAAATTCAGGGTAAGAAGCCAGTATCTCTTTAGAGTGCCCGGGGACATCAATCTCAGGTAAAATTTCGATGTGACGTTCTTTAGCATAGGCAATTATTTCTTTGATGTCCTCCTGTGTATAAAAACCACCATAAGTTGCTTCTTCTCCTACTTTCTGAAGAGGGCGTCCCCACCAGTCGTTTAGGCTTTCATCAGTTATCGTGTAGTCTACGCGCCAGGCACCAACTTCGGTAAGCTTTGGATATTTTTTTATTTCTATACGCCACCCCTGGTCATCGGTCAGGTGCCAGTGAAAACGGTTGAGTTTTAATTCAGCCATAAAATCAAGCACCTCTTTTATTTTTTCCTTACCAAAAAAATGGCGCGAAACATCAAGCATATATCCTCGCCATGCAAATTGGGGTTTATCTGAAATTTCTACAGCAGGAACAGCATAGACTTTGCTTTCATTGGCATCTACCGGAATAAGCTGCTTAATGGTTTGCAGGGCATAATAAGCACCTGCTGAGGCACTTGATTTGATTGTAATTCTTTTTTTTGTAACTAATAATCGATATTCTTCTTCTGCAAGATTTTCAACCAATTGAATATCAATACAATTATTCTTCACTTTGTCAGTCGGTTTTAATTGAAAACCGGTTTCCATCTTAATTTCTTCCAAAAAACGATTTTGCAGATTATCAAATCTACCTACAAACAAAGTTGTATTTTCAGTCAGTTCAAAATTTCCTATTCCTGTTTTTAGTTCAACTGGTTTTGGAATAATGTTGACATCCTTAATATTTATTGCTTTTTCTTTTTTACATCCGGAAAAAGAGAAAAAAAGAATACTTAGCAGCGAGAGAAGTAGTTTATTCATTTTATTATTATTTCTTATTCTTCAAATAGTAAAAGGCGGCACTTTTATAATTTGCTTCATTGATATTATTAGTTCCATGTTCCACCGTGACCTGAATGGAATCTTTAAATGGAATTGGATCTAATAAATGCCAGCGATATGCTGATGCTTTTCCTATTTCATTCATTTCATATTCAGGAAATCCGTGAAGTGGAAAACTCCCCGACTTAATCAAACGTCCTTCAACACCATACCAACCGCAGTTAAAATAATCCTCTGTTCCTGTACCATGAATCCTCATTTCTCCATCACAAACAAAAACCTCATCTCCTTCTAACCAAACAGGTAAGTTTTCAATTCCATGAGTCTTGGCTTCTGTCATTAAAAAAGTTCCTACATAATGACCTTCTCCTTTAGTATCGAGCCACAAAAAGGATTTATCCTTATTTTTTGCCGGTAACTCTTCATTATAAAAAGTAGTTAAATAATTTTCTGTTGTGTATGTCTGTTTACTAATTGAATAACTCACTTTCAATTTTAAATCTTCATCATCAGCTACAATTTCAATTCTCGCTTTTTTGGAAAAAGGCATAGGCAATTTATTAAACAATTTTCCGTCCTTATACCCGGCATACAATGAATGTTGTAATTTTTTTTCGTTTGGAATGATAAAAAACATATTAACAGGTACGTCAATAGATGGCTGTTTTTGATCGTCAAAATATATTTTAAGTTGACTTTTTAATAAGCTCTCTAAATCATCCGACGATGTCTCAATACTCAACTGGTTTATTTGACCTGATTCTATTTCAATTTCCAAATCTTTTTTTCCGAAAGCAGAAATATTCATTGAGTTTTCATTCGTAAAATCACTTTTATATACAAACCCATTTAACAAGCTTTTTCCAAATTCTTCAAGGAGTTGATTTGTTTTTTGAATAGATCTAGATGAATAGGTTTGTATTATTTTATCTCCTGTGTACTTTTGAACATTTATTTGATAAAATTTAACGCCATCTCCTTCCACTTCAATACGACAATATTTTGCAAAAGGAATAGGCACATTGCAATACCAACCTCCCAAACCTTTTCCAACAAGCCCTAAAGGAAATCCAGGTTCTGCTCCTTCAAAAATATTTTCTAGTGGGATATCTATGACCGGAGTAATTTTATCATCTATATAGATTTTAATATGCTCACCTTTTAACTCTAGAAGTCCATCTTTTTTGTGCTCAGAATGTGTAAACCATATTCTACTTATATATCCGGCCCCGGTAGTTTCTGCCAATACACTATTTCCGTCATCAAGACGAAGTTTAGAATAAGTACCCGCAAATCCATCGTCGTTTCCACCCTTGCGGTCGTAACTGCTGAACATATGAGCTTGCCAATCGAATTTCGACTGTGCCATTTGATTCACGCCCAAAACGTCGGTATAGACATTAATAACAGAATTACACCCCTGCAAGAACAAACAGATTACCGACAGACCTACAAAAAACTTTTTCTCATTTCCTAATATTTGAATCGCTAAAACGTTATAGCGATTCAAATATAGTGTATTATCATCAAGTAGAAAATAATAAGCGAAGTTTTAACATTCTCAATCCTCGGTAATGGATACTCTCTTTGATCGTGACATCTAAAAATCGTTTGCTAAAAAATTACTGATTTCCATAAAAAAAAAGCAGCCTTAAAGATATTATATATCCCTAAGGCTGCCTATAAGTTATACTTTAATAAGTATAAGATCGATCCAATATGCTCTCACTTTATTTTTTAATCACTTTGATCACCTTTACGGTTTTATTATCCTTTAGAATACGCAACAGGTAAGTTCCCTTAGGAGCGTTGACATTAATACGTACAAATTGATCGTTAGTAACAGAAACCAATTGCGAATATATATGCTGACCTAATAAATTATATACATCAACAGTATAATCTCCTTCCTTGGAAAATTGCACATTCACCTCATCCTTAAATGGATTAGGATAGGCTTCAAAATCCATCTCTGTTGCCAAGTCATTAATAGCAGTTGGAGTATCTTCTACGCGCACATAGTTAAAGGTTTTAGTTGCGCTACCCCAACCGTTGGTCAGCGTAAGAGTCGCCACTTTATCACCCGTAGTACTATATTTCACCTCTGCTACACCAGCCTGATCGCTTCCGTTAGATGACACAAGTGCACCACCTTCACCCAACTTCCATTCTGCAGTTGTAGTAACTTTGTATACCGAACCTGGGATAAATGGTGCTCCCGGAATATAGTTAGGATCTACTTTTGTAAAACCAGTTACCTCACCCTCATTAGTTCCAGGGATAGGTACCCCATAATAAGCTATACAAGATGCATCTTTACCACTATTCGCAAAATTCTTAGTAGTTGGATCTACATCCGATTCAAAATCCCAGTATCCTTTAAGCTCATCTGGTATATCCGCAGCCTCAATATGAGCCATACTGGTTTTTACCTCCTCAGCATTAATTGCTTTCGAATAATACTGTACCTCATCAATAATTCCATCGAGACCGGCCAAATCAGCAGAAGGACAACCGATAGTAATATTTGTATTGCGAGATAAGCTATTAATATCCGATCCCATGGCACTCGTAAGTACTTGTTTACCATTAATATAAGCAGAAAAAGTCAATCCTCCACCCGATTGATAATCATAAACATATACTACATGAAACCATATATTCGGCTCGATGGTAGTTGAATAACCACCCATGGTTGCATCCCCATAGTAATTGCCAATGTGCGTTCTAAACCAATTCGACTGTTCTGTACGACCATCAACATACCCCATGGTCATTCCCCAGTTATTTTGTGGCCAACCTGCAGTTGGGTCTTTAATATTCATCAAGGCAGTACCCGTAGCAAGCGGTTTAAAATTTCGAGATTTAAACCAGAAGGCAAGTGAAAAATCCTCACCATCATTAAGCCCCAATGTACTTACCGGAAGAATAAAAGGTTGCTCCTTAAGATCAATACCTCGTGATACAACACCGTCGGCTTTGCGACCAGTATATGCAAAGTTAACAGCATCGTTTACTGTAATGGTAACAGGATCAGGACTCCCATTAGCCATTAACGTTTTAATCTCTGGCAATGCACCCACTTCCTGCGGAGAAATCTGTATCAGAGCCTTGTACTCTTTCTTACTATCATCAGCTAGGGTTACAATTACATCGTATATTCCAATGGCTGTTATTTTAGCTGTAAACTCCTTCACATTCTCTTCTGTAACAATAACATTACCTGTTACCTGCGAACGAATTTCCCATTTTTTGGCTGCCGGGTGGTAAAAATCCAAAAATCTTACAACAAAATCTTCCTCCGGCTTAATAATATTCTTACTTACAACAATACCTTCCTCAATGGTTGGTGTCGGCAACTCTATGTACTCTCCCCAGGCAATGTCTGATTCGCTATTACCATCAAGAGATACTGCAGAAACACCTAAGCGAACTTTGTTACTTCCTGCTTTATTATGAGCAGCAGCAACCATATAAGCAGCCCACGAAGTGGTAGCTGTACAAAACTCAACACTTTCGCCTTCCTGCTGTGAATAGACCTTATAATACCACGTTTTAACATCCTCATTGTAAACAGGAGTTGCAGGATCCGAAACCGTACTGTTCATTGCATAAACCAGCTTAAAATCAATACCTTTGTGATTCAGAGCCAATAATTTACTCTTTTTCACAAGCGGCATCTCAGGTGTAACGCTGGCTGTGCGAGCAATTTTCACCTCACCAATACGAATCTTGAAATCTGCACTTGCATCCTTGATCTGAAGTGCCAACATGGCCAGTGTTTTACCACCAACGTTAAAATCGCGGATTCCACTACCAACACTAATTGTTTTTTCGACCCAAACATCAGCAGCAACATCACTTGTCTTTAATAAAGACGAACGCGGTATAATTGCCGTTTTGTCATCACCTTCAACAGAACCGGCCAACTTAAGGGAAGCATTTCCACTAAGCAACTTATAACGTACCGTTACTTTGTCGCCATCCTGCATTGGATACTTTGTTTTAAACAAGTGTAAAAACTCGCTGCTGGTCGCACCTGAAAGTTCGAGACAAGAACCACCGAACCAAGCATCGTTCCATGTAAAATCAGCCTTGAGTCCATCAACAACATCGTTCCCCATAAAAGAAGCACTTAACCACCAGCGCCATGTAGGCAGATAATCCTGAATACCAATATTATACCATTCACCAGCATTAACCGTTACACCATCCACATTAAAGAATGTACCATTACCTAGGTTAAAGTAGGTCACAAAAGGATTGGTTGCCAAATCGCCTTGTAACACACTACGTGCCGTAATAAACTTAGAAATACCGTGAAAAGACTTAAGCGCATCTAAGGTATAGCCAAAGTTAGAACTTATGGCTGGCGTATTGGCCGGGTTGCGCGTAGCTCCTGTAAAAAAGCCTTCGCTACGTGCCATATAGGTATTTTGCTGTACCAATGGATCAGAACCTTTCTCCGCACGAGTTTCATAAAGCATATTCATGTTATGAGCACCCCAGATACCGATTGATATCTTACGATCCTTTAAGGCAGACCATGCTTGCGAGCCACTAGCTTGCATATCCATGCCGGCGTATACGTCGTAGGAATCACGTCCTAATTCTTCAGCTTTTGCCTGAGAACTTTGTAAGGCTGATGTTCCCCATCCATAATTAAGAAAGAAATATTTATTGACATCTCCACCATTATAAAACCAATCCTTATTACCATCATTCAGAACAGTTGAGCTCCCACCAAGCTTACCTGTATTTTGCATCAGGTTATACCATACTGATCCAAATGACGGCCAGTTAGCAGCATCTTTTTGAGCACTTGCATCTTTTAAGAGGCCATTAAAGGCAGTACTTTGCGCTGGGTCTGAGAAATTAAACTCCGAGTTAAGACCAATACCGTCTACCCCGTAGTAACGGCAGAACTGCAGCATTTTTTCGGCCTTGCCATCTATCAGCGCCTGGAAATTTTGACCATGACCTTCATCCGTAGCCGACACGCTGGCTGCCCATCCAACATTGGCATTTACAGAGGTAAGCACCCCGTTTTTGTGGGCGGCATCTAAGAAAGCAGCAGGACAACGAATATAAGCAGCTGTCCAGTTACCGTACTTGTCGATGTAGTTCCACATATTAAATGCCTCCGAGTCGAAATAATAAGCCGGCTTGGCATTCCAACCATGGTTACCTTCACCAATGGGTACCCACCATAGCAGTTTACGCGCCGGATCCATGCTCTGATCGACCTGTGTTTGGGCATTGGTAAAACGCTCTTTAGGTTTTACGCGCGAAATAAAAAATTGCTCATCGTCAGCCTCTGTAACCGAATAAGGCTGGCCAGGTGTCCATGCCTTGTAAAGATCGTAGAACTTTTCAGTTTTGCCACCTTCTTTAATGTAATTCGGGTGCTTGGGAATTTGTGCCAGAGCACTTATTCCAATCCCCACTAATGCAGTAAACAATACTGCTCTAAGGTTAAACTTCTTCATAGAAATTAAATTAAAATAATTAAAACTATATATAAGAGCTATCGTATCGAAATCAATATGATAGCTCTGCAATATTTCTAAAGATCGTCAAGGTCAAACGCATCAACATTAAACGACACCTTCACCGCAGTACCGTTGCTTCGTTGCACTTCGGCATTTACAAGCATACGTTTCCCATCAGTTCCATTACTAATTGTAATCGTACCCTTAACTGGCGACAAACTATAATTACTATGATGACGCCACGTTAATCTACCTGTATTAAAGGAGTACGTTCCGTTAGCTACGCTGGTAAGAGGAATAGCCAAGGTGTAATTTTTACCCGACTTGGTATCTAGCATAAGTTCGAGATTTCCACCTCCGAAAGCGTAGAGGGCATCTTTGATAGTACCATCTGTAACCGATACATTACTTTCTGCGTCTACTACCGTCACTTCACGCGTAGCCTCTTTGCCACCTGCTAGGGCTTTTATCATCACCTTACCGGCTGACACTGCTGTTATTTCACCTTTATCATTCACCAAGGCAATACTTTCATCAGCTGAACTCCATGATACATTAAATGCATCCTGCGCAACTTCAGGTAATATTTTTGCATTCCATTTGGTAATATCACCAGCCATAAGCATAGTTTGTCCGCTGCTCAACAATATTTTATCAACACTCGCTTTCACGGTTAACTTGATTGTACCGGCTTTACCATTAACGGTCGCACTGATATCAGCTGTACCTGGTGCAAGTGCCTTTATACTACCCATAGCATCCACGGTAGCCACCGAGGTATTCGATGAAGACCATTGTACTAGGTCGATCCAATCGTCTTGAGCCTTACCTGGTAAAATACGCATCTCCGGTTTATAACTATCACCAGATGACATCTCCTTTTCGGCAGGCGTGATCTCTACACTTTCAACATCATAGCGATTACGGATATTAATCTCCGCTGTTATCTTACTACTATTAACTGCAATAAAAACCTTTAATTTAGCCGGTATATCCCCAGCCACCACTGTGGCATGTTGTATGTGCTTATGGGCAGCATCTAAGTGGATATTTTTAAGAATCGCACCAGAGCCTTCCATACTCCAGTCATACTTAATAGATTCCAGCGTGGCATCATCATCAGGTTTCACGCTTGCGTAGGCATCCAAAACCAAGGTTGTGCCCGGAAACATGGTTTTCTGTATAAAACCGATCTTACTGCGTTCCTTCCACGACAGCTCAGCCAAAGGCCCCACATGTAGCGTGCAGGTCGCTTGTTTAGTTCCCATTGTTACAGTTAACTTAGCCACCCCCTCAGCCTTAGGTGAGATAACAACTTTTAGTTTCCCTTCTTCTTTACTGAACGATTTAATAACAGCCACCTCAGGCTTATCAATAGTCCATTTTGCATCGTAGGTTTTTGTAAGATCTATAGGTACTATCACGGCTGTTATTATAGTATCAGCCGACTCAGGCCTTAAATAGTAATCCTTAACATTAATAAGTAAGGTATTCGGTTTAGGGTTCTGAGGAATAACACGCATTATTGCTGTCGCATATTTACCTCCTGGCAATTGCGCTTTTATCAGCACATTATCTGTTTTAGGCGTTAATTGCAAACCCTTTGCAAGCCCGTTCTCATCAATAGTAATATACTCGGCATTACTACTTGACCATGTAATCAACTTACTCATTCCTGCAGCACCTGCACCGGACACCTCAGCCTCAAGCTTAAGCGTTTGATTAAGCTCCACTGTAGAATTTAGCTTATTTATGGTGATATATACCTCTTCCTCTTCTTTGCACCCTACAAGTAATACAAGAATAAGCAGCAGAGGGGAAAAAAATTTATTCAATAATCCATTTTTCATTTTCCAATATTTTTTCATTTCAAAATACATGAAGCTCCTAATTAAAAGTTACGGGGCACAACCTTTCCATTGTTATAATCTTCGGTTGCGACATCCCACCAGATACGTTGTCCACCCTCATTAGAACCTCCAAGTGCCGGGATAAGCGAAGTAGCTATGTCAGCAGCATTGTTATCGGTTTGAATGTAAGGAATGCGGCGCAGTTGCAATTCTGTATCCACACCAGGCCAATTATTAATCCGCACAGGAAACAGGCGTGGGTAGCCTGTTCGACGAAATGTAGTCCATGCCTCTGCCCCCATACCAAAGTTGGCAATATACTTTTGTGTGATAATTTTTTCAAGTTTGAGTTCCTTCGTGTCTATATCATTCCACTTCACACCGATGCTCACTCTTCCTTCAATATTATTTGCCTGGTCATAAGGATCAACATAATCGACCACAGGAAGTTTGTCTTGAGCTACATAAGCTTCGTATTGATTACCAATACCATTTTCATCAAACGATCGTTTAATTCCTTCTTCATACAAAGATTTTGCATCGCCGCCCATATTCCAACCTCGCAAGGCACCTTCGGCTCGTAGAAACAAAACTTCAGAAACTTTCAGCAAAGAGCGCGGAAAAGTGGCCACTTTAAAATAGGAGTACATTCCATAGCCTTGTGTTTTATTGGATTTGTCGATCATAGGAACTCCCTGACGTATACCAAAATAATCGGCTCCAACTTCAAAACCTGTTGAATTACCCTCTTTGCTATATATCGGCGAACTATTTTTTGTGAACCAAACACCAATAAGTGGATTGTTGAAATGCTTTAATATATTTTCAAGCGAGCCACCTAGTCGCAGATCATCCCAACCAGCTGAAATGTCGTACAATGGATGATTTTGCTTACTACTGTTCTCATCGGTATAAGCAATATCAGTATACTGAAGAACTCCTATTTCATCATTTACAGCCGCCTCTGCAATCTCCTGTGCCTTAGCAGGCTTTACCTTTACCATATTCATTGCCATCCTAAGACGGATAGAATTTGCAAACTTAACCCATAGCTGCCATTTACCTTGAGATAATCCTCCTTGTACTCCTTCAATCTTAGCAAGATCATACGACGTGGGAGCACGTTCTTTCAACACTTTAATGGCTTCTTCCAATTCATCAAATATTTTAAAGTATACCTTCTCAGCTGACTCATAATTGATGGGCGGATTCTCCTTCAAATTGCGTAAGTCATCAAAAGGTACTGCACCATATATGTCGATAATCTCATGCATACTGTAGGCATACATGATTTGAGCAATGGCTTTCCACTCGGGTACACCTAATTGCTCCGCATACATGTACGCATTGATGAGCTGTGGGAACAATTTTAAACTGGCACCCATAGGTCCTCCAAGATACGGATTAGGAAAGGTATAGGTAGTAGGCAATGGCCCGCCATAAATAAAGTTATTTTGACTAACAGTCATATAGCCTGCATAAGAATCTATGCTATTCGCACGCATATACTGATACGAGTGCTTCGTATAATCTAACATCCACGGCATTCCCTTAAGCATCTCACCTTCCATGACTTTAAGGGTAACTTTTGCCTCACCACCATCGGTGCCATCCCCATCTTGATTTTCATCCACTATTAACCATGGGTAATCATTATCCTCAAGTGGGCCACAAGCGGTAATGAACAAAACAAGACACATTACAGCCAGTCCAATGAACGACCCGAAAGGCACTCTTTCCTTGTTTGAATTTATACTCGTTAGCAACATTTCTTCCTTATTTAAAATCCTTATTTGATGAAATATTTTCATTTTTGTTATATTAATTTTTAGAATTAGCTACCTAACATATCCTTCTAAAATGTAAGCTTAACATTCACACCCAGAGTTCTTGTTGCTGGCAGGGCATAAACATCGATACCGCCAAAACCATTGGCCGAGGACATAGAAATATCCGGATCTATCGGTGCATCTTTATATAAAAACCCAATATTTCGTGCAACAAGAGAAATACTAACATCTTTATTTGCGCCCAGCAAGTCACGTAAGGAGTACCCCAGAGACAATTCCCTGAAACGTAAATTCGTGGCATTATAAACGTAATCCTCCATCGGGTTTTCACCAATTTTAGAATAGTACGCCTTGGCGTCCACTTGTCGACCAGTACCATCAGGCAAGGTCACTTTTCCACCCTTGTTGCGAGCGTCAGCCGTCCGCTGTGACAATCCAAAGCGATCGAAGTCGGCTTCTGTAAGGGACATTACTTTCCCACCAATTTTACCATCTATCAGCATATAAAAATTAAAATTCTTATAAGCCAGCGTATTGTTCCACCCAAAGTTCATTTTAGCCGTTGCATTTCCAACGAAAGTTTCGAATGTTCCAGTAGCCATCATGGGTGCTCCCTGCGAATCAATCTGAATATGCCCCTTATCGTCTTTCATAAACGAATTAACATATAGATCACCGAAGGATCCACCTTCAATAAATTTAATCTTAAATGCAGCATCTCCGAGTTCTATTTTCTGTGCTTTGCCATTAGCCGGCTTGTAAGTAGTCAGTATTGTGTTATCGTTGTATGAAAAATTAAGACCTGACTTCCATCGCCAATTATTATTATTAAAAACCATGTAACCAATCGAAACCTCCAGCCCTCTATTTTGAACTTTTCCAGAATTAATAGGCTTAAGCTGCCCTGATGGAGTAGAATAACGTAAGAATTGATTTTCCATGGTGGTTTGATACAATGCTATATCAAAGTCCAGCTTATTATTCAATACAGCCCCTTCCATTCCAAATTCAATAGCTTTTGTAGTTTCAGGCTTTGGATTATCAAAAGATGGAGCTCGGGCTGAGATAGCACCAGTGCCAAAATCGATATTCTGAGCCCTGTAAATAGAGTTGGGGATAGAATTTCCCACTTCACTATAAGAGGCGCGCAACTTTAAATAATTGACATATCTTTTTAACTTTGGAACTATTTGCTGCAACTGCATATTTGCACCAAAAGAAAAATAAGGAAAACTCTTATACTTACCCTTATCGGCAAACTGCTGAAATGCCTTTGCCCAATCGTTACGGAAGCTCATATCGATATAGGCCATATCCTTATAACCTAACTGTGCCGTTGCAAACACAGCAGCCTCCCAGTCACTACTCCATGTTTCGTATGCTGCTGCAGATGATTCTATTAAATTGCGTCTGTTATTCTGGGGCACAAATACATTGGGCATAGCTGCGGTATCAATAGGGTTAGTCACCCCAAAGTACCTGTCCTTAATCCTTTTAGTACTGGCTCCTACGGTTGTATTTATCTCTATATTACCATTTACTTTTTTATTCAAGGTTGTCAATATATCGGCAAACACATCGCTACGGTTGCCACGACCCGTGAAATATTTCCCGCCTAAACCACGTGTCTCACGATTAAGTGTGGCGTATTCCTCGGCCTTCGACTTGTTCATCTTACTATCAATGCTCAATCGACCCTGTACTGACAATACCTCATTTACGATATCGGCATTAGCCGTAACAGAACTAAGAACACGATCTTTAACCAGTTCACCATCACGTTTATTTATCATCCAGAAAGGATTATTGTTATGCTGAGTGAACCATGGCCATGACTGCACGTTATGACCTTCTAATTTTTTATTCGTACTTGCTGGATTACCCAACACCATATCGTCATCAGCTCTGGCAATATGTTGATAGTTATTTTTAAAATAACGCATATCAACATTGGCCGGTGTACGGTACAAGCCATAAAGAGGGTTCAAACCTTTACCTATCGAAGGCGTATTTTCTGTTTTCTGATGGATGTAGTTTATCGACAGATCAAGCTTCAGTTTTTTGTTCAGAATCGCAAATGATTGCTTAAACAGGATGTTATGCCTGTTAAACTTATTGTTTGGTGTTAATCCTTGCTGATAAGTGTTACCATATGAAAAGTAGGACTTATTAAACTCCGTTCCAGCGTTAATAGAGACACTATTGTTACAAGTTAACCCCAACACAAAAAAATCTTTGATGTTATCGCGGGTATTGCGGGTGGCATAGGGCAATCTATTTATCTCTTCGTCAGTAAATTCACTTATTTTTTTACCCCATCCATCAAAGTTCATCTTGTAACCATTACTTATATTACCACCATATTCTTTCTGTAATTCTGGTAAAATAAGCGGAGACTCAACCGTTACACTGCTTGATACATCAACCCTCGGTTTTCCCTCGCGTCCACTTTTTGTTGTTATAAGTATTACCCCATTATTGGCAGCACTACCATATAAAGCTGCGGCGTTAGCTCCCTTAAGGATAGACATGCTTGCGATATCATCTGGATTAATGGTTGAAAGCAGATCGCCACCATCAGAGGCTCCACTATATTGCAGACTCTGCGTTTGTCCTGACATACCGTTTGACAAGGGAATACCATCCAAAACAATCAGAGGTTGGTTATTACCAAGCATAGAGCTTTGCCCACGTAGCAATATCTTAGAACTACCACCACCCGCACCAGAAGAGTTAGGTGTTATAGTCAACCCTGCTGACTTACCTTGCAAGGAATTCATAAAATTGGTATTCTTGGCTCGTGTTAACTCCTTATTCTTAATTGTTTGAGTAGAATAAGTTAGTGATTTAGCTTTTCGTTCAATCCCCATAGCTGTCACAACAATCTCCTCGAGATTTTCAGTATCACTTTTTAGTACAATCCTCATATCCTTTGCAAAATCAGGTTCAATAACCATTGGTTTAAAACCAATAAACGAAACCTTTAACAAGACATTAGGATCAGTAATATCTAAGCGAAAATGCCCATTGAAATCACTAATTGTACCTACTGACAAATTATCTTTAACAACGATTGTTACCCCTATAATAGGTTCCCCTTTTTCATCCGTTATAAGACCCTGAACAAAACCACGTTGAAGCTTAACTTCCTTCCGCTGCTTTTTCTTTTTAGATAAGACAATTTGATTCCCCGATATAACATATTGCACATAAGATCCCTCAAACAAACTAGCCAATGCCTCTCTAATTCCTTTTCCCTGCCAATTAACCGATACTTTCCTTTTAACATCCAGCACCTCACTATTAAACAGAAAGGTATAGTCGCTTATCTGCTCTACCTTATTGATAACCTGCTCCACAGTAACATCTTTCATCCTCAGTGTCAATAGCTTATCCTCGACTACTGAACTCCATACCGACATTTGAAATAGCATCCATAAAACAGCTATCATCACACACTTATTTGCCCTCGCTAGGTATCTATACGACAATACAATAGCAGCAAAGCTTTTCATAAGCCCTTTACTTCTCATACTTATAAATTATTATACAATTAATATTTATACTTTTGGATTGTAGAAATACATCATTACAATTTCCAGAATCTTTATTTGTTGTTGTACTTAAAAATTTTCATCATCCTTAAACGTAACTGTGATTAATCGCCGAGTAAAAGAACTATCTGCTTTTGTTTCTATCGCACTAACGGTCCACTCAAGAGGTGTTGAAAGTTTAAGGTACTCAAGTATCTGAAAAATACTTTCCTGACCAAAAGTAGCCCTATATAAAGAGTTATTATCAGAAGGATTTTCCAAGACAATATCCACATTATAATGCCTAGCTAGTTTCTTTAGAATAACCTCGAGAGCCACATTGCGAAAAACTAATTTCCCATCTTTCCATGCCACTTTATCATCCACAACTATAGGTTTCACAATCATCACTTTAGCGTTTTTATCATATAAGGCACTCTCACCAGGTTGCAGTACCACCGTTGAATTCCCTCCGGGCGAAATCACATTCACATGCCCAGTCTCAAGAACAGTTTCAACGAAACCATCATCACAGTAGGCATTAACATTAAATTTTGTTCCGTAAGCAAATACTTTAGAACCATTTCCGGTAGTCACATAAAAAGGACGATCCGGGTTAGCTTTCACCTCAAAATATCCTTCTCCCCATAATTCCACCTCACGCTGTTTATCAACAAAACGGGAAGGAAAACGCAACTTACTTTCAGCATTAAGCCATACCACTGAGCTATCAGGTAACTCGTAGCGCGTAATAGTACCTGGTGAAGTCAATATTTCCATATAACTAACAGCTTGATTTTCCTTCACACTATACCGATATGCTAATACGGCAGACAATATGATAAATGGCAACGCAATAAATGCTGCATATTTCATAGCTAAGCGAATCACAGAAATATTTTTTCCCGTTTTTTTAATTTTTCTCTCAACATTTTTGTAAGCTTTATGAACATCCAGTGTCTGACATTCCCCGATATCCCCTTCAATTGCCATGACAGTCTGAATTTCTCTCATGCGTTGTGATAAGGTTTCAGACTTTTGTATTTCTGCTTGTACCCACTTTGCCTCATTTGCTGTGCATGTACCCCTGCAGAAACGAATCAAACTACTCTCTATGGACCAATTATTATTATTCACTTTTCCTATGTTTACTAATAAGACATATAGTAATGACAAAAACAGACACAAAAAATTACTTTTTTTAAGGAATAATGCCAATGCTTACATATCATACTAGCTATCTGACCATTACAAACACCACAATTTTACACTTAATTATGTATGTGAAAATTTTTATGGTGAAAAAAGGAGTAACGGTAAATACTCTTTTAGTTCTATCCTCAGAAAAGATTCCACTTTATGCTTATATCTCTCCACTGTTTTTTCAGAAACACCTAAAGACACAGCAATCTCTCTGTTCTTTTTACTCTCGAAACGGCTCATTTTATAAACCCGCCTATAATTATCAGGAAGTTTGGCTAAAGCGTTTTCCAACAACTGTACTAATTCTCCTACAGAGAAAATATCCTCAACAGACTCGCAATATATTGGTAGATTCTCACTCAAGGACACCACGTTATTATTCCTCTTACTATATCGCTGCAAATAATTTAGACAAGCATTACGGCAGCAAGCTATTAAATAGTTCTGCAAAGAAATTTTAATATCCAAAGTCTTTCGTTGTTCCCATATAGATATAAACACTTCCTGCACAATATCATGACGTAGTTCCTGATCCTGGATGAACCTTTTACTAAAAAGAAATAAAATCGGATAAAAATTATCAAATATAACTTTAAAAGCAGCTTCATTATCTCTGAAGGTAACCTCATTTAGCAGCTCAAGATCATCCATAGTATAATATTTTTACTATCTGCATAAAAAGTCACAAATTGATTTTTTAACTATTATACCAAATACTTATCAAAATGCGTCTTAAGTACGTTGCTCTTCTTAAGACCCTTCGATTACATATCGGTATATACCAGCGCAATTTGAAATTCAAATGGTATTACACTTGACTACAATCTATACAACACTCACTAAATCGTTTTAGCATTCAAATATACAACTTTTAAGGAAAAAATAAAACTGACATTTCTCACATATTTTATTCAAGTTTTTTACCCTTATAATGCTTATAAAAAAGTACCGTGAACCAATACAAAATGGCGTTTTTTTTAGCCAGCAACCTTTCATTAAAAATATGAAACCTAGATCGCCTAATAGTACATTTACTTTTTGCACCATTAGGCTAATAACATCTGCTTTCCGCATAAAAAGAGAGAATTTTAAAATTTCATCTTCACACCGATCCCACTACCACCTACGGCCAATTCCAGCTGGGGTTGAAAAGAATATTTTGAAGAACTTAAAGCTTTAGTATTGTATAAGTCAGCCAGGCGTCTTATCCTTTTATTATATTTGGCATAGATGGTTATGGAGATGGCCGAAAGCCCAGCATGGTCCAATCCATCTTTTCTCCGCTTAATGCCATTCCTATAGGAATACCAACAGCCGAACCAGCCGCTGTACCCAGAAAAAACAAGCCCACTTTCTGTCTACGAGTCTTTTTTAG
>JAEINY010000094.1 GCA_016342595.1 Marinilabiliaceae bacterium | reverse complement strand
ACACAGACCGGGTTCTTTACCAAAACATAAGCAATAGCCGATTTACACGGCAACCAATTCCTTTTCACAAAATTCGACGCCATATTGTTTGAGCTCCTTTAAGATGGGCTCATAAAAGGCTTTATGGGTTGGAATGTGTACACCCGTCATCTTCAAGTTCCCCAGCAGATAATGCTTGACGGCAATGGCCAGGGGTAATCCCACTGTTTTACTCATGGCAGTATTAATGCCATCATCGCCTTCCACCACCAGCGAAGAGGTTAAATAAGTAGGATGCTGATCTTCCGGTTTCTGGTAGATGAACTTATGCCACATCACAATCATGTCTTTTTCATTAGTTCCCAGTTGCCATTTCTCAGTGAGTAGTTTCTCCAATACCTGGGCCGGAGTAGCCCGTTTCCGACCAATGGGGCGGTCTTCGAAGATACCCAGCCATTCGAGCTTCTCACGCACATGTGAATCCATATCGATGTGCATGTAATGATAAAGTTTCAATTCCACCGAATCAGTGGGGTGATAATAGAGGAACGAATTAATGAACTCCCGGTAAGTCATGTGTTCCAGATTTTCTATTTCATAGGAATCATCGGTGATGCCCAATTGCACAAACACGTCCCAGGCACGGCAGAAGCCCGGACGACGCAGTGTTCCCCTATAGATCGTTGGAATACCTTGCAGATGATAGCGGTCCAGGTACTGTAGCGAATCGCGGTTAGCATACCCTTCAAACTTACCATAGCCCTCAATTTCGATGATTTCGGTGCGGCGGAACAAACGGTTATAGGGGATGTATTTATATTTCCCCTCCTGAATGAATTTAGCGGTCCCCCCCTGCCCGGCAACCACCACATTACGGGGATTCCAGGAGAATTTATACTGCCAGGGATTATCATCCGATTCGGGCGCCACCAGGCCGCCTGTGAATGATTCAAAACCTTTGAGGTCATAGCCTGCCCCTTTAATGCGATCAATGATTTGCATGGCCGACATGTGATCAATACCCGGATCTAATCCGATCTCATTGACAAACAGCAATCCTTTTTGCTCCACCTCTTTAGCCATGCTTCGTACCTCTTGCGACTCATAAGAGGCTGTAAAGAGCGATTTACTGTGTTTCAGACAGGCTTGTGCGACAATAGCATGCATACTGGCCGGTAACATGGATACCACCATATCACTGTTTCTGACTTCTTCATCCAGTTGTTTGGAATCAAACAGGTCAAAGAAGATGGCACGTGTATTGGCCTGAATTTTCCCTTTGATCATCTCTATATCATGATCGGCCACAGAGATACGCCAATCGTACTTCTCGGCGTTTTCTTCGAGATACTGGATAAGTGTGGTGGCGGATCGTCCGGCCCCAATGATTAGTATGTTTTTCATTTGTTTAATGTTTAGGATAGTTTGCATTTAGCTTCTAGCTGTTAGCCTTTAGCGGCTAGTGGCTAACCCGAAAAATGATTCTCCGCCACATAATCGGCCAAATAAGCAAATCGCGGGGTTAATTCCCCATCTTCAGCGATGGTCGCTTGTTGGATGAGCTGATTCCGGTCGGGGCCAATAATATTGGGCATAATCCGATTCATCAAGCGGTTCCCAAAACCATGAGAGGCATCTTTGGGTAATTCACAAGGCAGATTATCAACCGCCATGACGGTGATATTTTGATCATCCGAAAAAGCCACTTCTTCCAATCCTGAGCCTGGATTGTAATCGTAAGAGGGCTCATCAATGGTTGTGGCGCGTAGTGTAGAAGGTATTGACCCTTCGATGTCACAGGTTATATCGGCAATCACCTTAATGCGGTAATCATCGGCCCTCATGTCCTCACGGGTGAATAAAACCGGTGCTTTGGGATCCCAGTAAGCAGCGGATATTAAAAGATCGGTCTGTGGACAGAAGCGCTTGAAGTTCCCATCATATTCATGCGGATGATTAAAGAAATGCATTAAGTCAAAAGGCATGCCCTCCTTATGGATATTATAATCACCGGGTGCCAATTGTACATACACCGCTTCCTCAAACTGATCCTGAGATAAGTATTCAGCAATGGACACACGGGTAATACCGGCCTCTTCCATTATTTCCATAACACCGTTGGCGACGCGTCCGGTACCCGTCACCGCAATTTTAAAAGGCGGCAGTTTGACGGCTTTTAGCTCCTTGCGCATTTCATTCATATCGGCACACAGGTGAGCTGGCTTTAGTTCAAAACGATTGTACCGTTTTCCATAGGTCCGTATGCCATTATATGACCCAACCAGCCCGGCATAGCGTCCAAAGCCGATCAGGCGCATCCCTTGTTTATCGGTCAGCAACTCATAATCCACCAGCCGGATCTCCTTCTGCAAGATGGTTTGTAATAGCTTCCGGTTATAGGGTTGCTTCTTAATGGTGTGTGAAAAAAAGAGATAGGTTTTACCGGCTATTAGTTGATCCACGGGTACTTCCTTAACTCCCAGCAACACCTGACAATCACTTAAATCCTCCTGCAAAGCAATGCCCTTAGCTGTGTACTCATCGTCGGTAAAACAACGAAAGGGACTGGGCTGAACCACAATCGTTAAGCGAGGATATATGTTTATAAGCGACTTACATTGTTGCGGGGTCAATGGCACCCGTTTATCCGGTGGGACTTTTCCTTCCCTTAGTATACCTATCTTCATGTAATTAATATTTAAGTTTTAAGAAACAAGACTCAAGTTTCAAGACTCAAGTTTCAAGTTTCCGCAGCGAAGCGGAGTCCCGTGAAACGGGAAGGTTTCAAGTAGCATGACTCAAGTTTCAAGTTTCAGGGATCAAATTTCTAACTCAACTGTTTAAAAGAGTCAGGAAGCCGGCCGGCAAGCGGCGTGACCGACTTCCTGATTGGCATTCATCAAGGTTTAGCAGATGCGGTGTTAAGCGTTAAATATTGAATTCAATACCTTGTGCCAATGGCAATTCAGCACTATAATTGATGGTATTGGTCTGGCGTCGCATGTAAGCTTTCCAGGCATCAGATCCTGATTCACGGCCACCACCTGTATCTTTCTCGCCACCAAAGGCACCACCAATCTCGGCGCCGGAAGTACCGATGTTAATATTGGCGATTCCACAATCCGATCCTTCATGTGACAAGAAACGCTCTGTCTCCCGCATATTGGATGAGAACATGGAAGATGATAAGCCTTGTGGCACACCATTGTGTATTTCAATGGCTTCATCCAGATCTTTATATTTAATCAAGTACAGTAGTGGAGCAAAGGTCTCGTCTTGTACGATTTCATAATGGTTTTCAGCTTCTGCGATACAAGGTGTCACATAACAGCCCGACTCGTAACCAGGCCCTTCCAAAACTTCACCTCCATACAGGATGTTACCGCCTTGTTCTTTCACTTTTTCAATGGCTTGCAGGAAGGTATCCACAGCGCCTTTATCAATCATAGGGCCTACCAGGGTTTGACTATCCAGAGGATGACCAATGCGAACACTCTTATAAACACTGATCAACTTCTCTTTCACTGATTCATATAACGATTCGTGCAGAATAATACGGCGGGTTGATGTACAGCGCTGGCCACAGGTACCAACCGATCCAAATACAATGGCGCGCAAAGCCATTTCCAAATCGGCGTCAGGAGTCACGATGATGGCATTATTACCACCTAATTCCAGGATGTGACGGCCCAGACGTTCACCTACTAATTTCCCTACTTTCTTACCAATCCAGGTAGAACCGGTGAAAGAGATCAATGGAATTTTCTTATCGGTAAACATATCATCGCCCAGGTATTTCGATCCGGTGGCTACCAGATTTACTACACCTTCAGGAATGTCATTACGTTTCAATACTTTTTCTACAATTTTATGTACCGCCACTGCGCATAACATAACTTTAGAGGATGGTTTCCAAACCACTACATCACCACAAATCAAGGCTAACATGGTATTCCAGGCCCAAACAGCCACCGGGAAGTTAAAGGCCGAAACCACTCCCACAATACCCAGCGGATGGTACTGGTCATACATACGGTGTCTGGCTCTTTCTGAATGCATGGTGTACCCATACAACTGACGTGACTGGCCCACAGCAAAGTCACAGATATCAATCATCTCCTGCACCTCGCCCAGTCCTTCCTGATAAATCTTACCCATCTCATAAGAGACCAATTTACCCAGGGGCTCCTTATAGATGCGTAATTCAATTCCGATCTGGCGTACCAATTCACCCCGGATGGGAGCCGGTACCATGCGCCACTCTTTAAAAGCTTTTTGTGCTGTTTCAATCACTTCATTATAATCATCCCGGGTGGCTTGTTGGATACCTGCTATTAACTGTCCATCGGCCGGTGAATAGGATGATTTCACATCACCTGTCGTTTCTTTCCATTGCGTACCGGTGCAAATACCCGGATTCACCTCTTTTATTCCTAATTCTTCCAATGCATCCTGTATGCCTAAATCCTGTAATACTTGAGTTGTCATGTTATTCGTTTTTAGTTTAAGATTTTATTCAGTTATAAGGAAATACCATGGAAATACCATGGAAATAAGTGGAAATAGTTCCATTTATTTCTACCTATTTCATATTTTTCAATCCGTAAGTGCTTTCACTAATCCTCCCTTATCCAATATCTCCATTAGTTTATCTGGTAAGGGATTAAAATGAAACTGTTGATCGCCAATCGTTACAATGCCTTTTGCCATATCTACATCCAAAGCATCTCCTTGCTGGTAGGCCTCCACTGCCTCGGGCAACACAATAATGGGTAATCCCTGATTGACCGCTGAACGGAAAAAGATGCGGGAAACCGATTTCACAATAGCGGCTTTAATACCTGCATGACGTAATCCCACTGACGGGTGTTCCCGTGAGCTGCCACAACCAAAGTTGGCACCACACACTAATATATCACCAACAGCTACACGGGGAGCAAAGGAATCATCAAATCCTTTAAACAGATGTGGTGCTATTTTTTCAGGCTCGGAACTGTTCACCTCATAGGTTAGGTTACCGGCAAACATCTGATCGGTATTGAGGTTATCCACATCCTGATAGGCCCACACCCCGTTTGCATAACGATCATCACCGGGCTCTACCTCTACTGTTTTTGTTTGTTGTTTGAGATACGGAAATTGATGATTCTTTTCTTCCATGGGTGATACAATTTGTCCATGAATAGCCGAAAGCGCGACCGTGGCCGGGGATCCCAAATAGATGGAAGCCTTTTTATTTCCCATGCGCCCCAGGAAATTACGATTGGCTGTGCTAATCACATTAATGCCATCGGCCGGTATGCCCTGACCCGTTCCCAGACAAGGTCCACAAGATGTTGCCAACACACTGGCCCCGGCATCCATGAAGATTTCAATCAAACCTTCTTTCAGAGCCTGGCGATACACCTCCTTGGAAGCAGGTGTAATCAACAGCTGAAAACCTGCTGGTATCTGATGACCTTTTAGTATGGAAGCAGCTTCGCGCAAATCTTCAATACGTCCGTTGGTACATGTTCCGATCAGGGCCTGATCCACTTTGGTGCCGGCCACCTCATCCACACTTTTTACATTATCCACATGGTGTGGACAGGCGACTACCGGATACAGTTCATCAAGATTGATTTCAATGGTGCGGTCATAAGTAGCATCTTCATCGGCCCAGAGGCCTTCAGGCTTTTTACCCAACCACTTTTCCAATACTTCATCCGGTGGAAATACCGCATTCTTGGCTCCCATCTCAGAAGCCAGGTTCGTAATGGTCATGCGATCAGCCATGGTCAAGGTTTTCACGCCGTCACCATGGTATTCGATGGACTGGTAATCGGCGCCGGCTGACCCAATCATACCAATGATATATAAAGCCAGATCCTTTGCAAAAACACCTTTGGGCAATCGCCCCGTCAGTACAATCTTAATGGAAGAAGGTACCCGGAACCAGGTCTCTCCTTTTTTCCATAAACCGGCCGCTTCAGTCCGATCGATACCGGCAGCAAAGGCATTGAAAGCGCCTGCCGTACAGGTGTGACTATCACTCCCAACGATTAACATACCCGGTTGGGCATAACCGGACATTAACTGATGACAGATGCCATTTCCCACATCGTAAAAACGATTGACCCCCTGCCCCTGCACAAAATGACGGATCTGCAGGTAATCATTGGCCAGTTTACTGGTGGTAGGCGGTGCATTGTGATCCAGAACAACCAGTAATTGATTGGGATCATTCACCTTTTCGCCCCCCATCTTATTAAATATCTTCTCGATGCTGGAAGTGTTATCGTGCGACAAGACGATATCCGGCTTCTTGAAAACGATACTCCCCATGGGCGCATCAAATATCTGTTCTGCAAATGTTCTGCCTTTCATGGCTATAAATTATTATTGATCAGTTCTACTTTATAATGCAATGAAATCTATCACCTCATCCTAACCTTCTCCTCAAGGAGAAGGAATAGTGCGCTACTCTGGTCTGTACTCACTCTATTTATTTCATATCTCTTCAAGTCAATGACTTCCTCTCCTTTGAGGAGAGGATAGAGGTGAGGTATTTAAAAATTGACCATGAAAAATCACATCAACAACAAATCCCCTTTCTGATAAATGGACATCTGAACCTCTGAGAACGGTGTAAGCTGCACCTGTTTACCATTCTTCAGGTTAGTCACACTACCCTTCTCCAATTCAATGCGGATGGTATCACGGTTCTCTAGTTCGAGACCTGATAAATCATTATAAGTTAGTATCGGGAATCCGGCATTGATGGCATTACGCTCATAGATGGCTCCGAATGATTCGGCTACGATGCATAGATTCCCCAATGCTTTGAAGCAATCCACCGCCTGTTGACGGGAACTACCTGCACCGAAATTCTTACCCGTAATCACAATATCACCAGGTTCTGATTTCTTTGCGTAATCTTCCCATCCCTTGAGATTATTAAAGGTATATGGTCCCATCTCCTCCAATTTGGTGATGGCCAGGTATTGATTATGGAAGATCATGTCTGTATCAATGTTATCTTCCAGAACCAACCATACTTTACCCTCTAATATGGCTGGTTTATCGACATCTGATCTTGACAGAGGTTGATCATCCACAACCAACTCTTTAGATGGTATAAACAAGGAGGGTTCAATGGGTAAATCACTTGGTGTGGTGATGTGACCAGCCACAGCTGAGGCCGCTGCAATGACAGGAGATGCCAGGTACACCTCGCCTTTGCCTTGTTTACCGGCAAAGTTGCGATTACCCGTACTGACCGTCTTCTCACCCGGACCATTTTGCCCTACCTGACCACTGGCACAACCGGCACAGCCAGCATTACTGAGTAAAGCACCGGCTTCTTTAAAGGTTTTAATGAGGCCTTCTTCCAGACAAGTATTCCACACCTCATCCGTTGAAGGGACTATTTTCAAGACCACCCCCGGGGCTACTTTACGGCCATTCAATACGCGGGCCACAGCGCGCATATCTTCCATACGACCATTGGTGCAACTGCCTATAAATGCAGAGTCAATTTTAGTCCCTTTCACCTCAGACACCGGCACTACATCATGTGGTTTGCCCGGTAAAGCAACCGCATTGTAAAAGCTACTTACATTAATCGTTGTCGTTTGCTCATAAACGGCATCTTCATCCGCATAAACGGGTTGAAAAGTCTGATCTCCCCGATCACGGCAATACTTAATAATGGCTTGTGAAGGCGGAAACAAGATGGCAATAGCTCCCATCTCAGTGGCCATGGAAGATATGGTGATGCGCTCATCCAATGATAACTGATCCACTACCTCACCATACAACTCCACCGAGTAACCCAATAGACTATTGGCACCGAAATGGCTCAAGAGATTCAGCACGATATCTTTAGCAAGAATGTTGGCCGCCCGTTTCCCGGTGAGTTCAATCTTCACCGATTTAGGAACCTTAAACCAAACGGCTCCTCTGGCCCAGGCCGCTGCAATATCCCGATCGCCCATGCCTTGTCCGAAAGCCCCGATAGCTCCCAAAATATTGGCATGTGAATCAGTCGATACAACGGTTGAGCCAGGTGTTGCTAAGCCCTTATCAATGGCAAGATGAGTTCCGATACCTGCATTAATATCATATATTTTCACCCGTTGATCCCGCGCAAACTGCCGACATAACTGCTGATTGGCTGCATATTTCTGGTCTGAACCAGTGGGATTACAATCAAATGTAAAAAAGGTCTTTTGAGGATCGGCCAGATGCAATGCATTCTCCTGAATATTCTTGACCACATTCGCTCCCCCGAAATCACGCGCCAGTCTAACGTCAATGGTAATGTCCACAATCTCGCCAGGAGAAACCGATTGCTTTCCGGCATGGTTGGCGATTATTTTTTCAATTATTGTCATGATGTTCTTTATTTAGTTACACAGAGTACACTAAGAGTTAGTTTTCTAAAGCCCACAGAGACGATGTAAGTACGATCGGACTCTGTGTGCTTGTAATAATTTTTCTCTTTGTGAGCTTTGTGTAACAATTTCTTATTTCAACCGGCTTTTAAAAGGCAAAAAGGTCATAAAATCAGCGTGATGCACGACATAAGCTTCTGTGGTACGTTTCACCATGTCCCCTTCACCAGCGTGGGTGGCAATGATGTGACACACTTCAGCGGGCACCCCACACTCCTCAGCAATAGACACGCCCGAAAAAGGATGACGTAAATATTGACCATACTTCCCCTGGTAAGACTTACCGTGCTCATCCAATTCATATTCCAGCAGTTTACCAACATCTGCTAAAATAGCACCGGCAATGAGTACATCCATATTCACAGGTAACTCCTCTTTAAAAAAGTCATTCATTTTTAAACCGCTCTCTTTGGCGATGTGAACCACCGCTCTTTTATGATCCATGAACGATACTTTCAGATCAGGACCACACAGTAAGGTAAACGGTATGGTATTCAAATCCTCAGACGTCAACACACTTCGTTGTAAGGCCAATTCCCATGTTTTGGCTGTCTGCTCCCGAAGGGTAGTATCCTGAATCCATTCAAGCTCCGGCCACAGTTTAAGGATATCATTGTTTATTTTCATTCTTCGTCAATTTGTTACACAGAGAACTCTGAGATTAGTAATAATTTCAGTACACAGAGGATCTTTCTATCCATTTTAAGAATCTCCGAGTCCTTTACTTAGCCTCATCATTGTGAACTTTGTGTAATTTTTTTCAATTAATAAACCTCCTGATGCCATGCTTCAAGAGCGTTTCATTAAAATTTATCAATAATCCTAGTGGATATTGACCCAGTTTCATATACGTCAACACTTGTGCTTCATGAGTTGATAAGATATCCTCTACATGCTTTACCTCAATCACGATTTGATTCTCTACTAATAAATCAAGGCGATAACCGTTGTCAAACTTTTTCTGTTTATAGATAACGGGCAAAACTTTCTCTACTTCAACCTTTAAACCAAGCTCTTCCAGTTCAAAAGCCAGACACTCCTGATAAACACGCTCCAATAAACCTGGGCCGAGTGTCTTGTGTATTTCAATGGCTTTACCAATTATTAGTCTTGTCAACTCATTCAGCTTTTCTTCCATTGCATTACTTTTTGTTACACAGAGAGCACTGGGAAAATAATTAATTTTAAGTCGCAAAAGATCTTTCTATCCATCTTAAAATCCTCCGTGTCCTTTATTGAGCCTTTTCCTTTGTGAACTCCGTGTAACCAATTCACTAAAGTTTAGCAATAATCGCCTCGGCCATGTGATGCGTTGAAGCCGCTCCTTTCTCAATCACATCGGGCCGTCCTGAAAGTTTCATCATATCATAGGTGCGTACTTTTCCCTCTTCAATGACTTCAGCAACCGCTTTACGTATTTTCTTAGCAATGTCCATTTCATCAATGTAATCCAACATCATACAAGCGGATTCAATCATAGCGATTGGGTTCACGATGGACGTTTCATAATCGGCATATTTAGGAGCTGAGCCATGAGTGGGTTCAAAGACAGCAACGCCAGTCTCACCCATTTGCGCACTACAGGCAAAACCTAATCCACCAATCAAACCTGCAAAACCATCAGAGATAATATCCCCAAACATATTACCGGCTACAATGACACCATAGGTTTCCGGATTCTTGGTTAGCCACATCATTTGAGCATCAATGTTAGTATTCCACAGATCAATCTCAGGATAGTCTGCTTTTTGAATCTGTTGGGCCATTTTGTACATCATACCGGATGTTTCCCGAATCACGTTGGGTTTCTCACAAACCGTCACTGATTTGTAACCATACTTGCGTGCATGCTCGAAGGCAGCTCTCAAAATACGTTCAGTGGCATGCTTTGTAAAAATACGGGTCGAAACCGATAATTCAGCTTTAGGTACGGCTCCAAAATTCTTCACAAATTGCGGATGCGACATCAATCCTTCATATACTAATTCAGGGGGATTACTCCACTCTACCCCACCATATAAGCCTTCGGTATTCTGACGAAAAATGGGTACATCCACCAATGGTTCTTCTACATTTCCGTTGGTTCCACGGCGGATAAAATTCAATGGATTTCCTTTATATGTTTTACATGGGCGCAAGCATATATCCATTTTAAAATGCTGACGCAAGGCTACAATAGGACTTTTGTAGATGAGTCCTTTTCCCTGTAGTTCGGACACCAGCTCATCGTTGGCTTCATCTTTTGGTTTAGAAGTAATGGCACCAAACAGGCCAACTTTATGCTCTTCCAGCAATTTAACGGTTCTCTCAGGAAGCGGATTTCCTTCTTTACACCAAAATTCCCAACCGATATCACCTTCCACATAATTAGCTTCAAATCCGGCAGCTGTTAATACACGAATGGCTTCATCTAATACGGTACGCCCAATCCCATCTCCAGGCAAGGCCACAATGGTTCTTTTCATAATGAATTATTTAAAGGTTATTGTTTATTTTATGTTTCAGGTTGCGTGTTTCGGGTTGCATGTTTAAAGTTACAAGTGTCAGGTTTCACCCCACTGACTACTAGCTACTGACCTCCTACTTGTCGGACCACATCAATCACGGTTCCATCCACCCATTTGATGGCAGCAATAATCTTATCGGTCAGTATAGGTTTGTCGGGTTTACCACAGATCAACTCCGCTTCATCTTTTAATTCCTGAATGGTTTTAATGGGCAATCCTGAATCTTTCGCTCTTTCAATCAAATCCTGGCGCAAGGGATTAATGGCAATACCTCTTTCTGTGACGATTACATCAATTAATTCACCAGGACCGCAAAGGGTCGTCACCTCATCTACTACTACAGGAATGCGATCGCGGAATAATGGTAATGGCAGAATCACCGTTTTAGAAAAGAGACAATTTTGCCAGCCACCAATGCCATGAAGTAAATAGCCATCAGAATGCGTTACCACATTGGCGTTAAAATTGACATCTACTTCGGTGGCCCCCAGAATCACCACGTCCACCATACCGGCAAAATTCCCTTTACTGTGATAATTATAACTTGTAAACGGACTGGTCCATACATGATTGGGATTATCCCGCATGGAGCGAACGCCTTCCAAATCAAAGGTCTGCCCATCCAGAATGTATTCAACCAGTCCTTCTTCCAGTAATTTGACCAGGTATTGATTGCTTCCACCACGGGCAAAACGCGCTTTGATACCTTTACGCCGCATGATTTCCCCGAAGAAAATACCGATGGACAAAGACGTTCCGCCTGCACCGGCCTGAAATGAAAATCCTTCCCTGATGATACCTGTTGCTTCGCAAAATTGGGCAGTCATCTCAGCAATCAAAAGTCGATCAGGACTTTTCGACACCTGGGTGGTGCCGGATATAATTTTTTCAGGAATACCTACCTTATCAACCAGTACTGTATAATCCACATGGTTTCCCTGAATTTGCCAGGGTATACATGGGAAAGGCACCATGCGATCGGTTACTACAATCACTTTATTCGCATATTGGGAATCAGCCAGGGCAAACCCCAGTAACCCACTGGCCGAAGGCCCATTCACGCCATTAGCATTCCCAAAGGCATCGGCACTACCGGCTCCAATCACCGCAATGTCAATTTTCACATCACCATCCTGTACCGCCTGATAGCGGCCCCCATGCGAACGAAGCACAGCCATCTTTTTCATTTTGCCTTCACTGCAATAACGGCCCAGCGGACCATTCATGCTGCCTTCGATGTGACTGATGGTACCATCTTCCAGATATTGCAATAAATGCGCATGACAGGGAAATGAAGCTGAAGGAAACCACCGCAGATCTTTCACCCCTAACTCATGCGCTATATCAAACACCATATTCGCCACCAAATCACCATTACGGAAATGATGATGGGTAGAAATGGTCATCCCATCTTTTAATCCGGCTTTCTGCAAGGCCTCTTTTAAATTAACCACTTGCTTATTGCCATCCAACGGATAGTCAGCATTAGTCGGTATTTGGCTTGTATATTTTCGATGATCGGGTCGGTATTTGCCTACGCCCATAAAAGGGACCACTGGCTCACCATTAATCTGTTCCGGCACTAGCCGACCGGCTGCATTCTTTACTAATTTATCAGTCATTATTGGCCCTCCAGTCTTTATCCAGTTGTCCGGTTGAAATAGCTGTATCGATTATTTTTAAAGCGCGTTTTACCACAGGGGGATCAATCATTTTAGAGCCCAGAGCTACCACCCCGGATCCTTTTTCAACAGCCTGATGATAAGCCTCAACAATTCGTTTGGCTTTCTCAATCGCGGATGCATCAGGCGAATATCCTTCATTGATAATTGCGACTTGTCGCGGATGAATACACCCCATCCCTACAAATCCCAATGATTTGGATTCTTTCACATTAGCTCTCAAAGCATCCATGTCTCCAATATCTGAAAAGACCGAATCAATGGCTTGCTTTCCAGCAGCTCTGGCAGCATTTACAACGGCTGTTCGCGCATAGAATGACTCACGTGCTTCATAGGTCCGTGGAGCACCCAAATCAGCCGTATAATCCTCCAAACCAATAGCCAGCGCCACCACATTTTCAGAAGCTGAAGCAATCTCAAATGCTTTTTCTACACCTAATGCACTCTCGATAATGGGCATTAAATGAATGGTTTCATTATTCTGTCCCTTAATCTGTTCAATACGTTGCTCCACCGCAACAATATCAGTTTGGGATTCACATTTGGGGATTAAAATAAGATTGACCGGTTGCGGCACAATAAAGTCCAGATCGTCCAATCCGGCAGGAATTTGGTTAATGCGCACCATACGCTCAGTACCATAAAAATTAACAGAACGCAAGGCATTACGTACTAAATAGCGTGCTTCTTCCTTTTTATCAGGAGCCACCGAATCTTCCAGATCCAGAATGATACCATCCGATCCGTAAATCCCGGCATTAATCATTAACTTAGGATTATTCCCGGGTAAATAGAGACGGGATCGTCGGTTGATATCCTGTGGAGTCAGATTTTTATTTTGCGGAAGTATCGGAAACAGATACTCTTTATCACATGGATTAAGTTCTTTAATACAAGCTTCTAAACGAGCGGCCATGGTGAAGGGTAGTGCTCCCTTATCTTCAATATGAAGCCAGGCATTTTCAATTTCATAAAACCTAAGAATTGATTCACACAATTCATTTATGGCCCTTTCATAAAGTACTCCCACCTTACTGGAGAGTTCGATGTGAAGGCCACCATCTACTTTTAATTCAAGCTGAATAAAACAATCCGAGCGTATACTATCGCCCCTGTTACCGGCTGTTGCAATCATAGCTAAGTCAATAATGGTGTATAAAAGTTACGAAAGTCGATATGAATGGATGATCAACCACCAGATTCCATCTGGTGACTCACAGATAGGCCATCAACACTATCCGTTCACTGTAGACTTCCAATCAATAATCAATGAACCTTCTTTCCCTTAACCAGTCCAGATTGATATTAATCGTTTGAGCTCATCACAAGAAGCGCTATTTTTAAATATCAATGGCAATGTATGTTCTTTTTTTCACAGATGCAATTCTTTTTGTGTTTTTCTTAACTATATATTCGTTTTTGTGTTATTCTTAACGCTTGTGTTGTGTATTTTTATTCTTTCCCTGATCAAAAAAACAATGATGATTGCATAAAAAACCATGGAGGACAATTTTTTCCCTGATAAAATGTTTATATTTAATGGACTAAGCCATTTTATTTCAAAATGAGTAGTAAAACCAATACTTGTTCTTTAGAAGACAATGAATATCTGTCCGGTCTGCGTTATGCCCGTATGATTCAGCGCTCATTGATGCCTGAACCATCAGCCATGGAAAAAATACTGAATGACTATTTCGTATTGAACTTACCCAAAGACATTGTAACGGGTGATTTTTACTATGTACACCAAAAAGATAAATACACTTTTTTGGCTATAGGAGACTGCACGGGGCATGGTGTCCCTGGCGCATTATTGAGCATTTTAGGTATCAGCTTTCTAAATGAAATTATTCAAAGTATAACGATTCCGCATGCTAATCGCATCTTGAATACGATGCGCGAAAAAGTGATGAAGGCATTACGCCAAACCGGGCAGATTTACGAAACGAAAGATAGCATGGACATGTCTCTGTGCATTATTGACCAGGAACATCAAATCCTGCAATATGCAGGAGCTAATCGACCGTTATTATTTATTCGGGATGGCCACTTATCCATTTACCAACCTGATAAAATGCCCATTGGTGTGGCACCAATCATTGAACATTCATTTAGTGTAACGGAAATTGAACTACGTTCCAATGATTTGATTTATCTTTTCTCAGATGGCTATGCAGATCAATTTGGAGGTCCTAAAAACAAAAAATTAAAATACCGTCGATTCAGAGATCATCTGGTCGCCATTCAACACCTGCCAATGCAGGAACAATACCAAAGCCTTATTACTACTTTTAAAAAGTGGAAAGGTGACACTTCACAAATAGACGACGTATTAGTAATGGGCATCAAAATCTAAGACATATGCGATTATCAGCTTTCAGGATTCAGAACTTCCGATCGATTATTGATTCCAATTGGCACAATTTCTCACCCGACAACATTACTTGTCTGATCGGGCAAAATGAATCGGGTAAAACATCAATACTGCAAGCTCTACATGCCTTTCATCATGGTATTATTTCAGAGGATATTTTAAGAAGCGACTTGAGCCTGCCCATTGTATCGTGTCGATTTCAAGTGCCCGATGGCTGGTTAAGCGAAACGGTAGAGACAACTGATAAAGCCTTATTGGAGTATATTACCTCCTTGAATACCATCGAAATTGATCGCCAATGGAATGCTGATCTTTCATCGCAATTATTAGTAAGTGGCGAGATTGGCCATTATCTGGAATCCATTGAATTAGAGCTACAAGCTCATTTTGACAAACTCATTCAAGTATGTCAGCACAAATATGATCTGTTAATAACCACCCAACAAACCATTAACAACATAAAAAAGAATTGCCAGGAAATAAAATTCAAGTTGGGCCAAGCCTCCTCCCAGGGATTCTCCATATCCGGTTTAAAGCGGAAATTTACAGCCAAAGATTCCGGTGATAAGGCCGACGTAAGCGCTTTGAAAATCGAATTATCAAGCTGTGAAAACCAACTCAAACAAAAAAATCAACAACTGGAGGAACTAAGTCCTTTTGAAAAAGAGTTAATCAAATGGAACACCATTCAGAAGTACCTGCAAGAATGTCAGGCATCTATCAAAGCGATTGAATTGGGTGCCATCATTAACCCCTTACACGATAAAAAAGAAGATACTGTCTCGAAACATAACTGGTCCGATTTACATGAAAAAATAATTCGGAATGAAGATCTATATCACCGTCAAACCATATTATGTAGTGAGTTGATTAATGGCAAGCCCTATTCCCAAGCGGAACAAATAGCCTACAAAACAATAATGGAGAAAAATAAATCCATGGGGCGAGAACATTTGGGGCAGCAACTATTTGAAAAGACACCTGCATTTCAGTTGTTCGAAGATTTTGGAAGCTTGTTACCCAATCGCATTGACCTGGATGATATCATTACAGAAAATAAACATGTGGAAGGCTACAAAGCAGCCCGTAATTTTCTGATCATTGCCGGATTAGACTATGGCTTTTTCATCCAGCCCTCCAATCGGATATTGAAGCAAACCATCGAAAACTTAAATACCTCTTTAACGCTCCAATTTCACGAATTCTGGCAGCAAAATATCTCTAATGACAATAAGATCCGCATTAACTTTGAACTAAACCATTACGATGCGTCACATTATGAAAAAGCCGGAAAGCCCTATCTGGAGTTTTGGATCAAAGATGAAGGGGAGCGGCTCTATCCCAAACAACGAAGTCGTGGTGTCCGCTGGTTTCTTTCTTTCTATTTAGAATTAAAAGCCTCGGCACTAAAGGATAATCTGGATAGTATATTATTAGTAGATGAACCAGGTGTCAGCCTGCACGCTCGTGCTCAGGAGGATGTACTAAAAGTATTCGACAATGTAAAAGATCGCATTCAAATCATGTATTCCACCCACTCACCCCATTTGGTGGATACACATAAGTTACACCGCTTATTAGCCGTACAACGTAAAAACGATAATAATCGAATGAGTGCATCGCTGGTGTTAAAACCCTCTCAACTGACCGATGCGTCCCCCGATACATTATCCCCGTTAAACAGAATAATGGGAAATCCACTAAGAAGCGATGACTTCTTCGCTCATCTGCATAATCTCATTGTAAACGATATAGGTACTTTCTATTTCATTAAGGCCATTTTGAAACTGGTTGATTTTGATCAAAAACTCCATTTGATACCATCCACAGATGTATCATCCATTCCCTTAATGTGCAATATTCTACTTGGCTGGGGTATGCCCTTTTCTATTTTAGTGTTTAGTCAATTGCACGAACGGCAAATTGCAGATAAAATTAAGACCCGTATGTTTCCAGGGGACGAACCCAAAGATGATCATTTCATCATTATGCCAAAGAGGTTTAATAATGCCGAAGACATTCTTTCAACACTGGACTTTAAAAAACACATCATTAAAAACAGAGAGGGCATCACCGTTAAAAACTCCATTTACATTGAAGAGCGCGAACTACCACGTAATTTCATGATGAGCCAATACCTGGAACGGGTTACTTCCGGAAAGGTAACACTGAAAGACCATGATGAAGAATCAATTGAAAATATGAATGCCTTAGTGAATGCCATTAAAGAGATTTGTTGAAGCCCGTAATTACTATTTGATGCTGTTTTAATCCTTCAGATATTTATTACCTTCGCGGCAAATCGCACTTCTATGAATCCGGAAATACTAAAAATTCTCGTAACCATGCGCATGCCGTATGGCAAATACAAAGGCCGTATCTTATGTGACATACCCGAACCCTATCTGGTTTGGTACCACAGCAAGGGATTTCCGGAAGGAAAACTGGGCATGCTATTGCACACCCTGTATGAAATCAAATTAAATGGATTGGAATACTTACTGAAACCGCTGCGTTGATAATGATTAATGGATAATGTTTAATTATTAATGATGAGTGACCTTAGCATTAAACATTAATAATTAAACATTAATCATTATTAGACAATCCGTATCCCTTCTTTTTCAATGGTAATGATACGTTGTTTATAAAGGCTGCCAATGGCTTTTTTAAAGTTCTTCTTACTCATTCCAAAGACCTGGTAGATAAGTTCTGCCGGACTTTTATCGGAAACAGCCAGAAATCCACCTCGCGTCTTCAACAAATCAAGTACTTTAGTGGATAAATCATCCATTTTTTCAAAGCCCTGTTTGTGCAGGTTCGCATCAATTTTATCATCTTCCCGAACCTTCTTGATGAAGCCTGGGCAACGGTCTCCAATTCTCACATCACGAAACATTTCATTGTGATAAATCAAGCCACTATGCAAGTTGTTTATCACCACCTTATAGCCCAGCTCAGTCCGCTCCACAACAAACATTTCCACCTCTTGACCTACCGTATAATCAGGAATCACATTGTCTAAAACTGGCTCTAGCTTGGCAGTTGCTACAATGCGTTGACTCTCATCATCCAAATAGATATATACGGGATAATACTTGCCCTCTTGCATTTTCATTTTCTGCTCACGGAAGGGTACTAACAAATCTTTCATCAATCCCCAATCCAGGAAAGCACCGATTTGAGTTACGGCATTCACTTGTAAAAAGGCAAACTCTCCAACTGTGGCAAAAGGTTTTTCAGTGGTGGCGATAATGCGATCTTCCGAATCCAGATAGATGAACACCTCCAGCTCGTCATCAACTTTGGTTTCTTCAGGTACGTAACGAATTGGTAACAAAATCTCACCATGTTCCTCACCACCATCCAGGTATAAACCAAACTCAACTTCTTTAACAACTTTCAGGGTATTGTATTTACCTATCTGTACCATTTTACCTTATATTTATTTGAGGCGCAAAGATAGGGAAAATAGAGTTAGGGATCGTACAATTGAAAGTTTTGTATTAGAAGATGAAATACAATATAATAACAATCAACCACTCGTTTGATTAGATGAATTGAAACTCACAGCCACTTCAAGAATATGCTTCAAAACAACCAGATCAACATCTGCTAATTTATTAATGTAGAGGCATCCTTTACCCAGTTTATACTTCCCTAACTGATCCAATAAAGATTGCACTGGCTTAAATCCACACATCAGGTAAAGGGTGAGGCTTTGTTTGCGCGGTGAAAATCCTACTTTAAACCAGTCCCCTTCTCGTCCGGAGGTATATTTATAAGAATAATCCACAAAACCGATGATAGAGTCTCCCCACATCACAGATTTTGCAGCACTGATTTGTTGCATCATATCCAGTAATACCAAACTATCTTTCCGCTTTTGCTCATGCTCCAGGGCTTTTATGAAATCATTCACACTGGCTTTTGTGGGTTGTGTTTTATTAACGGCCATATCAATTGACATTTAATACCTAACATTTTTGGAAGGCGCATTGTTTTTGCAGCCTGCTATCCGAGGATACCCTATTCAACTCAAAAACTGAATCCTCCGATTGATGTAATCAGAAGTTCTAGATAAGCCATAAAAAAACTCCCAAACTAACTAAAGGATGGGAGGTTTAAGCTTATATTTTCGACTAATAATTATGCGTGATCGCGATATGCTTTCCGCAAGCCTTGCAAGAAATTACGCAGTATCTGATCGAGACATGGGCGGTATTTAGCATGCCCCGGTTTACGAAAGAACGCACTCAACTCATGCTTACTAATATAACGAGCCGCCAATTTCAAGATGGCCAATATATCATCATCTTTCAAATCCAGGGCAATCCGCAATTTCCGGAAGACAATGTTGTTATTCAACTCTTTTTCCGGCTCTGGTTGTCCACCTTCTTTCTTACCGCGCTTTTCAGTGATAAAATTGTTCAGAAAAACAGCCAATTGATAATCTTCCATTTCCACGTACGCCGGATCATCATCCCGCTTCAACCAGTCACTGATTTCAGCGCGTGTGGCCTGACGTTTATCCGAACTGCACAGTTCCATCATCTTCGTGTCATCCAAATCGAACGTGAAACGAAGGCTGCGTAATATATCGTTATTGTTCATAGTCTGCTATTAAAAACCCTGCATATCAAAATCAGCACTGTCAATCATGGTCACCCATTTGCCCATCTTTTTCTGAATCACTCTAAAATGGGGTTGTTCTTCGGGCGTCACCAATGAAATGGCTTCACCAGGTGATTCGGCACGACCGGTGCGCCCGATTCGGTGAATGTAATCTTTCGGCGATCGTGGTAACTCGTAATTAATCACATACGGTAGAAATTCAATATCAATACCACGTGCCAACAAATCAGTGGCCACCAACACACGCAGTTGGCCCGATTTAAAATTACTTAAAGCTTTGGTTCGCGCCGTTTGACTCTTTTTCCCATGAATAGCACCTGCTTCGATACCATTCTTACGCAATTTACTCACTACCCCATCTGCCGTAAAGGAAGAAGACGCAAACACCAATACTTGCTGCATCTCTTTACTCTTAATAAGATAACGCAACAACGGACCTTTGCGTTCTTCCGAAACAAAATACCCCACCTGATCAATTAAATCAATCTGCTCCCCTTCCGGAATAATTTTAATGACTTCCGGATCATGCAGCAAAACCTCATTAATATTGTTTACATCATCATTCAGAGTGGCTGAGAACAGAAGATTCTGACGTTTCTTTGGCAACAATGCAAAGATACGGTTCATCTCTTCCTTGAAACCCAGGTTAAGCATCTTATCCGCTTCATCTAAAACCAGTGTGCTGATAGCTGATAAATGCACAGCATTAGACTCTACCAACTCCAATAATCGTCCGGGTGTAGCTACTAACACATTCACCCCTTGCAAGGCCATCATCTGTGGATTGATGGAAACTCCACCAAAAACAGCCAAGGTTTTAATGCGTTCCGGTAGTACCGATCCAAACATCTGAAACACATCTTTCACCTGATTGGCCAACTCACGTGTCGGTACCAATACCAACACATTCACGTATCTGTTCTTGGTATCCCTGCTTCGTTGCAGGTTACGAAGTATCGGCAACACATAACTGGCGGTTTTACCCGACCCCGTCTGTGCAATACCCAACACATCTTTTTTTGCAATGATGGCAGGTATCGCCTTCTGTTGGATGGGATAAGGTTGTGTATATTTCTGATCGGCCAGCGCTTTTAATAATGATGGCGATAATCCTAAGGACGAAAACGGCATGTATGTATTAATTATGAATGAGAATTCGTTTAACCCTGCAAAGATAGGTCAATTTATTGAAGTGAGTTATTCTCTTGTCTGCATTCATTTATATAAACCTCATTAGATAATCGCTGGAACTAACTCAATCTATTAAACAACAACGCTTCATTTGACTCTCTGCCTTTTTAACCTTAACTATACCATCTATAAAACTACCCCTAAAAAGAAGCCCATAAGGCAACCCATTCCACAACTGATCAGGATCATGAATGACGAGAAGGCCGTATATGAGAAAGTTTAATCCACAAATAACACCACTCATTGCCAATTCAATTCTGGAAATAAGTGGTGTTATTTGCGTTTATGAGTCAAGCTTATTTGAATTTAACGCTATAATAATTTGTCTTTGGGGATACACATGTCTTGACTGATCGTCTTGGTATTCCTGGCATCCTTCCATTCATTCTCATACCGCTCCATGATATGCTCAATAAAACCTCTCTTGGCCAGCTTCTTTTTGGTAGACACAATTTTAGCCTCCGGAGTCACCACCGGTTCTTTCTTATCCACCAATGCTTTTACGCGATCAAAATCCTCATTATTCGCTGTCAGTGGCTCCAGGCCAATCCGGGCTTTCCAGGCACCCATTTCAATGTTTACCAACACAATATAAGTTTCACCTGCTTTGAGATCACATTTCAAAAACTCCTTGTCCTCAGAAGATGCCCATAACAAATGCTCTCCCGCCGGAAGTTCATAGCGCATGTAGTTCTTCCCTTTAAAAATACCGATAAACTCCTGGTTATGGAAATACTCAAAAGAGACTGCTCCGCCGTAGCCTGATACCCTTACAAAATAAACAACTGCATTGGATTCTGCCG
>JAEINY010000093.1 GCA_016342595.1 Marinilabiliaceae bacterium | reverse complement strand
TGCCGGACTATCCAACTGTTTTAATACTCCAGACAAATATGCATGAAGGCGCTCATTTTTATCTTGATCAATAAATGGATACCTATCTTTGGTACCAAAGATTAGATGTACATAGAGTTGTGATAATGATTGTCCCATTGTTATTCTATTTTGTGTCAGGCCTTCAGCCTGAGTTTTTACATTGTGTCTTTCCAGGGGCGATGCCCCTGGTTTTGTTGTTGCAGCCCTTCAGGCTGATATTCATAATAATGATGGCCATTTCGCTACCATCTATTAAATGATCACTCTGACAAGTACCTTATTATTATCACCTACAATCCCTTTTCATCAGGCTGAAAGTCTGAGACATCATAACTTGGGGCAGCGCCCCAAGAACAACAATGCCAATGCTTCTTACATTGTGTCTTTCCAGGGGCGATGCCCCTGGTTTTGTTGTTGCAGCCCTTCAGGCTGATATTCATAATAATGATGGCCATTTCGCTACCATCTATTAAATGATCACTCTGACAAATACCACATTATTATCTCTCACAATCCCTTCTCACCAGGCTGAAGGCCTGAGACATCATAACTTGGGGCAGCGCCCCAAGAACAACAACGCCAATGCTTTTCAGGCTGAAGGCCTGACACATCATAGCTAGGGGCAACGCCCCTAGATAACAGACCACCATCACCCTGATAAGGGTGACACCTCCCCATTCACCCCACCCAACCTTCCTATTTCGCCGTCCCCACAAAGGTAGTGGTGATGGTCTCTATCAGTTCATCACCCGTATAAATCCCTAACTCCACATCCGTCTTCAAACCGGTTAATTGAGCTTTCTCCATCTTCAGCAGAAACACCCCCTGTAAAATCGCTTGTTTCTTCAAGGCCATATCTGTTCCTGCCAGCTGCAGCTCGCCTTGCGGTGCCAGCAACCGGATATTCAAATGCATATCCTCATTGGTTTTGTTCACCACCTTAAAATTATAAATATTACTGTATCGTCCGTCTTCTAACTTCTGATACAGCGTTCCCTGCACTCTTAATATGGTGGTTTCAAAATCTGATCGTATATTAAAAAGCACCACCAATACACCCACCAAAGCAACTAGTAAAAAGGTATAGGCCCGGATGCGCCCTGTCCATTTAAACTTCTCACCTGAAACAATCCTATTTTGCGACGTGATACGTACCAGGCCTTTGGGTTTACCAATTTTGGTCATTACACTGTTACAGGCATCAATACACGAGGTACAATTGATACACTCCAACTGAATGCCATTGCGAATATCTATACCTGTTGGACAGACGGATGAACATTTCCCACAATTGATGCAATCCCCTTTACCGGCCGCTTCCCGGTCCTCTCCTTTTGTCAGGTAGCTGCGTTTCTCACCCCGCTTAAAATCATAGGTCACCATTAAGGTATTGCCATCTAATAAAGCACCTTGCAGACGTCCATAAGGACACACCAACGAGCAGACCTGCTCACGGAAATAGGCAAATATGAAGTAAAATAACCCGGAGAAAGCCATCGTGGCGATAAACAAACTCATATTCTCAGACGGCGGACTCGTGAGGTATTCTTTCACTTTATCAATACCCACCACATAGGCAATAAACGTATGAATGACAATCAGTGATATCAGCACGAAAATCACGTGCTTCAATACCTTACGCCAGATACGATCGAAATGATCCTTTTGGTGGAGGCGCTTACGCTGTGTATTGCCTCCACCTTCAATCCAAAATTCAATGCGGCGGAATACCATCTCCATAAAAATAGTTTGCGGACAGGTCCAGCCACACCAGATACGGCCATACACCACAGTGAAGGTCACTACGGTAATGATGATAGTGATCAATCCGATGACAAACAAATGAAAATCCTGTGGCCAGAAGACGACACCAAACAAAACAAACTTACGCCTGAGAATATCAAAGAGCAATAAGGGTTCATCGGCCACCTGAAGAAAAGGCGCACTGAAGAAAAAAAACAACAACACCAGGCTCACCAAGGTGCGGGCATTGTACAACTTACCTTTAGGTTGACTGGCATAAACCCATTTACGGTGTCCTTCAGCATTCATCGTGACCACCCGGTCGCGAAAGGAGTTATTTGCTTCGTTTGTCATGAAAAAGATTAATTGACTTAGGCTTCGTTACAAAATAAACCGATAATTTTGATGCTGTGTTGTTCAAAAAACAAGTTTTGATCTTTTGATAATTCATCAAATTGTTACACAGAGTTTCGGAGAAAAACAATACGGGCACAGAGTGTTTTCATTAGTAAGGTATTAATAATTTTCTTCATTAAATTTTAAAAGCTCTGTGACCGTTTCCTATTCCTGAACTTTGCGCTCTCCGTGTAACACTTTTTTTTAAAGAAACACACAAATACAATCAGGTTATTCCATCACAATTCCTTTATCTAACTCTCCGGTACATATTTCTCACCTTCCGGTGCCTTGGGATTAGGCGGATTAGTGCCTTGTAAAGTTAAGATGTAACTGGATACCTGGTGAATCTGCACTTTCGACAATTGATTCGTCCAGGAAATCATCCCTTTTTCAATCACCCCTTCATTGATCACCTTGACGATGTCTTCCAATCGACCACCATGCAGCCAATATTCATCCGTAAGGTTAGGCCCCACCAATCCCTGCCCTTCTGCCAGGTGACACACGGCACAGTTGGTAGCATAGACTTTGGCCCCTTTCCCCAAACCTTCTTCATCCGACAGTGGCTGCGAGAAATCGATATTCACATCGGCAATGGCAATGCCTCCTTCTGCAGAGTCATCCTCCTCATCGGGCATGTATTGCGCCATCTCATTCTCATATTCGGTCTTTTGCAGATCACCATCCCCAAAAAAATGATATTTGGCAATGTAGACATAGGCAAACAATAAGCTGAATATGAAGATGAAGGTGAGCCACCAGGGTGGATTGTTAGCTAATTCGCGGATGCCATCAAACTCATGATGGGGTACAAATTTATCATTGGTTAAGGGATCAATATCCGGTAGATTTTTAGGCTGTAGATTATTTTCTTCCATGGGTCAGATCTGATTTAAAGGATTTTCAGATTATTCATCGCTTATTGCAACACTTGTTCATCGCCCTGGAGCGTGTCATCATCATCGATGGGATACTGGGTGATTTCGTCGATATATCGCTTATCCAGGCGAATCACATACCACGTTACAGCGATAAAAAAGATGAAAAAGATTAAAAAAGAGATGATGGGGTATATTTCAACCCCAGTTATCGATTCCAGATAATGTCTTACCAGTTTCATAGTTGTCCTTGTTAATCGTTTTCTACTACTGCTTCTTCATCCGCTGAGGGCACCTCTATCTTTGTGATATCCGTTCCCAGGCGCTGCAGATAGGCAATTAAAGCAATGATCTCTTTTCCTTTGACCGTTTCGATGCCAGCCGCCACTAAACCATTGGCAATCTTTTCAGCTTGTGCTTCCAGATCAGCCAATGCTTGCTCATCGTATCCCTTCGGATAAGGTACACCCAATGTTTGCATGGCCCGGATTTTACCTTCCAGATGCACCAGATCCATCTCATCTTCGATCAACCATGGATATTTAGGCATGATTGAATTCTCATTCAATTGTTGCGGATCCAGCATGTGATTGTAATGCCAGGCATCCGGTTTGTATATTTTTCCGGTCATCACCCCTTCACGGGCCAAATCCGGCCCCGTCCGTTTCGATCCCCATTGAAAGGGATGATCATACACAAATTCACCGGCTTTGGAATATTCCCCATAACGCTCGGTCTCCGAACGGAACGGCCGTATCATTTGCGAATGACAATTGTAACAGCCCTCACGGATATAAATATCACGCCCGATTAATTCCAGCGGTGTATAAGGTTTGACACTGGCAATGGTTGGTACATTTGATTTCAGCAAGAAAGTAGGGATGATCTCAAAAAGTGTCCCGATCATCACCACAATAAACGAAATAATCATAAACTGAACCGGCTTGCGCTCCAACCAGGAATGCCCACGTTCACCTTTCTCGCGTTTACCCGATAAGCTTTCCACAACAGCGGTTGCTTCTTCATTCGCCACTAATTTACCGGCCCCCATGGTTTTCCAGAGGTTAAAGCTCATTAAGATAGCACCCGACAAATAAATGAGGCCACCAAAAGCACGCATGTAATACATGGGACGAATCTGTGTGACGGTTTCCAGAAAATTAGGATAGGCGAGTAAACTTTCTTCGGTAAATTCTTTCCACATCAGACTCTGGGCGAACCCCGCCCAATACATGGGAATGGCATAAAACAAAATACCTAAAGTACCAATCCAGAAATGCACATTGGCCAATTTCTCCGAATAGAGCTTGCGATTGAATAACTTTGGAACCAACCAGTACAAGACGCCAAAGGTGAGGAATCCATTCCAACCCAATGTTCCTATGTGAACATGCGCTACGGTCCAATCGGTATAGTGACTGATGGCATTCACATTCTTAAGTGCTAACATTGGTCCTTCAAAAGTAGCCATCCCATAAGCCGTCACAGCCACCACCAGGAACTTCAAAGTAGCACTGTCACGCACTTTATCCCAGGCCCCTCTTAGGGTTAACAATCCATTCAACATCCCCCCCCAGGAAGGCGCAAGGAGCATGATGGAAAACACAGTGCCCAGTGATTGGGCCCACTCGGGTAAGGCGGTATATAACAAGTGGTGCGGCCCGGCCCAAATATAGATGAACAGGAACGACCAAAAGTGAACAATGGATAAGCGGTATGAATAAACCGGACGATTAGAGGCCTTTGGAATGTAATAATACATCAACCCTAAATAAGGTGTGGTCAGGAAGAACGCCACGGCATTGTGACCATACCACCATTGCACCAAAGCATCCTGCACCCCGGCATACCAGGAATAACTCTTCATGAGTGATACCGGTAACTCAATGGAATTGACCACGTGCAACACCGTTACGGTGATGAAAGTAGCAATGTAAAACCAGATGGCCACATAAAGGTGTTTCACCCGGCGTGTCATTATGGTACCAAACATGTTCCAGCCAAAGGCCAGCCATATCACAGCTATCAAAATATCAACAGGCCATTCCAACTCGGCGTATTCTTTACCGGTAGTGTAGCCTATGGCCAGCGTTAATACCGCCAACACAATAATGAACTGCCAGCCCCAAAAGTGAATGTAACTTAGCACATCACTGAACATGCGGGTTTTCAGCAAACGCTGCATGGAATAATAAACCCCCATAAAGATGCCATTGCCCACAAAAGCAAAAATAGCACCGTTGGTATGAATGGGCCTGACCCGGCCAAATGTCGTGTATTGCAAGTCAAAGTTAAACACCGGCATAGCCATTTGGAGAGCCGCCAACACCCCTACTAACATGGCGATGATTCCCCATATAATGGTGGCATAGGTAAAGTATTTGACAATTTTATTGTCGTAATAAAACGTCTCTTGCTTCATTGGATGGTGTAGATTTGGGATTAGACTTTTCTTTCTGATTGTTGGTGTGAGGCTCGTCATCGAATAAAATACGAACGGAAGGACTGTAATCATCTTCGTACTGCCCCGAACGGACCGCCCAGATGAACGCAAATAGAAAAATCAACGCTACAATGAGGCTGATAACGATCAATACGAAGATTATTTCCATGCAATAAAAGTTTTCATCCACGGATGGAAGCACTTACTGTCCGCCATCAAAACAATCATTTAAACAGATTTCGGAGTTTGAGGGCTAACACACTCAATTGGCATTACTTGCCTTTAATGACAAATTGATGGCAGGGATTGTTTTGCCGCATGATGAATTGATACTGATTTTTATGATGATTATGATGGCAGGAAGGTATCTAAACCAGAACACAGGATAGCTTGATGCGGTAGTCATTCCATAAAACTAGCTCACCGCACGGAATAATGTAAGCTGCATTCTATAAAAAAAGCTCACTGGCCAGAGTGATGTAGGCTGCATTCTATAAAAGCAGTTGGCCGGACGGAATCAAAATATCAATATTCTATAATTTCACGGTAAACTGTTCTATATCCCCTCCGGGGAAATAGTTCTCATACAATATCCTCTTCTACAATACTGTATCCGCTCCGTGGAATGATACCCTGTCAATTAAAAGGCCTATTTTCGAACTCGCCGCTCTGTTTAGCTTCAGGTGTGAATTCAATCGGTAACACTACAGCTGTTTGTTGATCCGCTTTTTCACCTCATCCCAATTCGAGGTCTTTTCTGGTGCTTTTCCGTAAGCCTCTAATCGCTCATTCAACAGCAATTTAATTTCCTCCGGGATATAGAGATTTTTCTCCTCTTCGGTGATGCTGTCCCATATGGCTTCCAACATCCCGATGCGTTCCAAAACACTTAATTTCAATATATCATCAAGTAGTTTTGTCATACTGCAAAATTAATGAATCATCAGCCTAACTACAAGAAAAACTCCGTGCCCCTCTGTGTCTCCTTAGCATTTCTCTGCGTAACAAAAACTACAGTAATCCCTTCCGCTTTGCCGCCCCCATCACCATCAAACTGGTAAACACCACTACCGAAGCACTACTCAAAGGCATCAGGATGGCTGCAAACAAAGGGCTCAGTTGCCCGGTCACGGCAAAGTACAAACCCACTACATTGTAAAGAAAAGAAATACCGATGGCTGCATACACTACCCGTAAGGCCGATTTGGCAAAACGCATGAAGAGTGGCAGTTTCACCAGGGCATCGGCACTGATGATGGCATCGCTGGACGGGCTGAATTGATACACATCATCGGCCACAGCAATGCCGATCTTAGCTTCTTTGAGAGCGCCCACATCATTGAGGCCGTCACCTACCATCATCACCTGTTGGTATTGATGATTCAACGCACGTATGTACTCCAGCTTATCTTTGGGTGACTGATAGAATCGTAAATGATCTTCATTGGTGATGATTTCATTCAACACGGTTTTATCGGCATCGTTATCCCCTGATAGGAGATGCACATCTCCGGCTGCTTGTATCCCTTGCAGCAATTGTTTCCAATTGGGGCGATAGAAATTACGAATGGTGAAAAACCCCTGGTAGTCACCATTGATACTCACATGCACCCGTGCTGCTTCCTGTGTCTGCTCATCAGTGAGCCCCACAAATGCAGCCGCTCCCATTTTCACTGGTTGATTCATGATGGTGCCTTCCACACCAAGCCCCTCCTGCTCCCGAAAGTCAAACACTTCCATTTCGTCGTACTTCACCAGGTGACTGTAAAGCGCCCGACTCAAAGGATGCCGTGACTGATGGGCCAATGACTTAATGAGCGAGTGGGTGTAATGATTCATTGTTTCACCTTCGAATTGCACATCAAAGAGACCGGGATCAGTCAAGGTACCGGTTTTATCAAATACCACGGTGGTGATTTTCGACAAGGCTTCTATGACCGATGACAGCTTCAGGTAGAAATGGTTTTTCCCCATGATACGTCCGGCATGACCAAAGGCAAAGGGGACTGATAATGCCAAAGCACAGGGACAGGCAATGATCAACACTGATGTAAAAGCCAGGAGGGCTTTGGAGGGATCCTGCCACATCCAATAAAGCGCTGTCAACAAACTAATGAGAAGTATTGTAATGGTAAAGTACTTACTCACCACATTAAGCGTATGAGAAAGCATCGACTCCTCCCCTTCTTCTTTCTTCTTCTCTTTCCACAATCCGGCCAGGTAACCCGTCTCCACTTCTTTCTCCACCTCCAACAGAATGGCACTGCCCATCACCCGACCTCCGGCATAGATCAATTCTTCTTTTTTCTTGCGCACCGGAACCGATTCACCGGTGATAAAACTGTAATCCACCGATGCACCCAACGACTGTAATGTGGCATCGGCCGGAATGATTTCCCCATTGCGCACGGAAATACGATCACCCTTTTTCAGTTGATTGATGGGCACAATCACCTCGGTGTTATTTTCAAGCCGGGTGATGCCCAGTGGAAAATATGCACTGTAATCGTTATCAAAACTGAGTGCCTCGTATGTCTTGGCCTGGTACCATTTACCGATCAGCAGGAAAAAGACCAATCCGGTAAGTGAATCAAAATATCCGGACCCAATACCCATCACCAGTTCATAGGTACTGCGCATAAAAATGGTGATGATACCTACCGCAATGGGCAAGTCGATGGAAATAATCTTCTTGCGTAAGTTCTTCCAGGCGGTGATGAAATAATCATTACCGGAATAGAGCATCACCGGGATGCACAAAAACAGACTGATCCATTTAAAAGTACTTATGAGCTCGGGATGGAGTGCCACATCATCTGACAGATAATCCGGAAAACTCAACAGCATCACATTACCAAACACAAAACCAGCCACTCCTAGTTTGGTAATCAGCTTCCGGCTTTGCTTGATATTCTTTTCGGCCTGTTCCTTTTGAATATGCGGTTTGTAATTGATGGATGATAAGAGGGTCATCAGCTCACTGAGCTTCATTTGTGACTCATCATAGGTGATGGCTGCTTCGCGCCGGTTGAAATTTACCGTGGATTGCAAAACACCCGGATGCAAACGGTGCAAATTTTCAATCAACCAAATACACGAACTGCAATGGATGGATGGCAGATACAAGCGCACACGTGCCATGTTTCCATCCCGAAAGTCCAGTACCGATTGTTTGATTTGTTCCTGATCGAGGTAATCGTAATACTCCGGATTGACCACTTTCTTGCGGATGCCCGGATTATCATTGATATCATAATAGGTATCCATCTTGTTCTCCTTCAAGATGTCATACACCATCACGCAGCCCTCACAGCAAAAGTCTTTATCGTCGTGACGCACCCATGAGCCGGAAGGGCTACCACAGTGGAAACAGGTCTTGGCCATTTACAGATCAGTTTTACCCAAATATGAGAAATGTGTAAAGATTATTATCTGTACAACAAGGAATTGGGGAAAATGATTTGAGGAAGTATATTATGCGAAGAAAATCGAGTGAAACAAAAATCCTTTATGTGACTTAATAGTTACACAGAGGACTCAAAGTTGAGAACATCCAAAGGCCACCGAGCACCTAATTAAGTTTTTGGCCAATTCGCTTTCTCACCTGTGATCTGGTTAAATAATCACCGTTATCCAATTGATCCAATCCCTCCCCAATAGCTTCCTGGTCACTTTGGGTCAAAGCGGTGGTTTTTCGAATAAATTCCTCCTGTATCTTCTCCAATTGCTCCAACACACCTTCTTCCTGCACAGTTGTAAGCCAATTAATAAGATTCATCTTTCGGGTTTCCATTTTCATAGCTAAACACTTTATCATGTATTATACAAAGATAATGAAAAATGATCCGGTTACATCTCTGTTTATCAAAGATTCAACAATCATAACTCCCCCATTCGGCCAAAGCCAAATGAGGGAGTTTTATTTTCAATTATCATGGATACTTATACCGTTTACCAATCAAAATGAGCGATAAAAGATCGCTCTTTGATTGTGTATCGGCATTTACCACTTGTAATAAGCAAAATACTTTCACTCATTTTGTTATACAATTGGTATTACATCCCGATACCTTATTTAATATGCAAATGCTCTTCGTTGGTGATTTTCTCACAATAGTGACATTTCAAAGCCACGGGTTCTTCCTGTACCAGTGAGAAACGGGTGATCATCTCTTCATTATTGGTCACACACTTGGGGTTAAAACACTTGGCAATACCCACAATGTTTTCAGGAATTTCCACAGCCTTTTTCTCCACCACTTCATATTCTTTAATGATATTTAGTTTGGCGTGGGGAGCCACCAGTGAAATCTTATTGATCTCTTCATCTTTAAAAAACTTGTCGGCCACTTTGATGATGGCTTTATGTCCTTGCTGATGACTTTCCAGATTAGTCCCGAAAGTGATCTGGTTCTTGATTTTATCCAACCCCAGGATAGAGATCACTTTAAACAGGTGGGTGGCCGGGATATGATCGATTACCGTACCATCTTTTATAGCGCTTACTTTTAATTCTTTATTCTTAACCATGATTGTTACTTTTCGCGATTCAACGTCCAATTACTTCAAGCCTAAAATAGAAGCCATAATGGCCATACGAGCATACACACCGTTCTCTGCCTGCTCAAAATAGTAGGCTTTGGGGTTCTCATCCACATCGGTATGAATCTCGTTCACACGTGGCAGTGGGTGCAAAATACGCAGGTTATCTTTCGTATTGTCCAACATGGCATTGCGCAATACATATACATTTTTCACTTTTTCGTACTCGATAGGATCCGAGAAGCGCTCACGTTGCACGCGTGTCATGTATAAAATATCAGCTGCTTCAATGATATCGGTAAATTCTTTGTGTTCGTAGTATTTAATCCCTTTTGAATCCAGGAACAACTTGTACTCATCCGGCATTTTCAACGAATCAGGCGAGATGAAGTTAAAGGTAGGGTTGAACTGTGACATGGCCATCAACAATGAGTGCACCGTACGACCATACTTCAGGTCACCTACCAGAAAGATGTTCAGATTCTCCAGTGTACCTTGTGTTTTATAGATCGAGTAAAGATCCAAAAGCGTCTGCGTAGGATGCTGGTTAGCCCCGTCGCCCGCATTAATTACCGGTACATCCGATTGTTCAGAAGCATAACGCGCAGAACCTTCCAAAGGGTGACGCATCACAATTAAATCACTGTAGTTACTCACCATCTTAATCGTATCTTTCAACGACTCACCTTTCGTTGTTGATGATGAAGAGGAATCGGTGAAACCAATGATACCACCCCCTAAACGGTTAATGGCGGTTTCGAAGCTCAGACGGGTCCGCGTGGAGGGTTCAAAAAACAAGCTGGAAACGACTTTTCCATCCAATAATTTTTGGTTGGGATTAGCTTCGAATTCAGCTGCTAACTCTACGATGCGCAGGATTTCTTCTTTTGAGAAATCGGTGATGGATACTAAACTTTTGTTCTTCATTTGTACAATAATTTACCTTGACATGGGACATAACCGGGCCGGTCAACCAGGTTAACCCATACATATTTGGTTCGGATTTTTATTTCAGAGATGATACGAGGACGCTCAAAGAACTCCCCATAATAACCAAAAAAAAGACCTGATAGAAAAACCAGGTCTTTTAAAAAATATCTTAAATCAAAATTGAAATCAACGATAGAAAAATCGGAATAAAATAAACGAAAACAGTTATCCTGTTGTCCGTGATCCGGATGATTGTTCAGCGAGGTTCGCTGTCGATATTTGCCCAATTGCAGTTTCATTCCGGGATTCAAAGATACGTAAATTTAGTTTTAAAAAACAATTAACTTTTCTCAACTTCCCAAATCACACTTCTCAAAACAAAAGTATAACAAACATCACTCCTGCATTTTAAACACCTTAAATACAAGTCGAAATTACTTCAATTTTAACAGTTATTAAAGAAATAACCGAACAGACATGGAAAGTACTATCACTATTAATTAACTAAAGTCATCACCTGTCCATTCTAATAATTCACCGATAATAAAACACCATACCATGATTCAATTGAGTCGCCAACATAACTCCATTGTGATCCATCCATAATTCCCGCACATCAGTATTATCCCAGAAAAGATTAAAGGTCTCAAAATCGGAAGTCTTCACAATCCCGCCTCCTGTCATACAGATATAATAATCGGAACCATACTTGTGAAACACCGTTCCCATTGGAGAGGAATAGTAGTCCACTCCCAAAGCGTATTTACGTTCATAGGTCTGTCCTTCATCTGAGGATTGATAAAGCGATAAGCCATTACGTTGGGTTAATACAATAATATCATCTTCGGGGGTGACATAAATCTTAGCGGTTCCTTCAGGTGTATTGATCGCTTCCCAATTCACGCCAGCATCCGTTGACCGGTACAGCGTTCGATCAGCATCCGACAAGGTCAATAAATGACCATTGGACAAGCTAAATACTTCATTCACCTGCGGGTTGTTTTCTAATCCCGATTGAGCCTCGATCCATGATTGACCACCATCGGCAGAGTATCGAAGAGGATACCCCCATCGCGAAACCCACACCTTATCATCAGCAGTTATATACAATTCAAAATGCCCCTGATAACCAGGTATTGGTTTTGTCACTTGACTAAATGAAGTGCCTCCATCCTGACTTTTGAATACATCTCCGCTCCAAACCCCAACATATATAGTCCCCTGGCTATCAATTTTCACAGAATATACCCCCCTAAGATTTGCATCCACTATTTCCTGCCATCTAAAATAAACATCTCCTTGCCTGAACAGCTTCCCTCTGGCAACCATAAAAGTAGTCTTTCGAATAGTATCCGACGCCAGGTCTAACACTGAAGCATCAGGTTCAAGCGAGACCGGATCCCACCTCCCTGACTGAAATGCCAGGGCCTGAAATGTCAGCTCATTTAAAAAGTTATCATCACTATCATACACCCTGGCTTTCATGCTCTGAAGTGTTTGTTCTGAACCCAATTGCCAATGGGTTTCAACTTTTTCCGAAGGATTTAATACCAGGTATGCATCATCCACTGTTCCTCCACCCGAAACGACCTCAAAGTACACCTTAACAGGATTCATCTCATCTCCTATCCCATTTCTATAAAAATCATGCACAACAGCAACCGGATGAGTCAGGTAATTACCTGCCACAGCACGTTGCAGGTCTCCTTCCTTCGAAAACCGATACTCTTCAAGTGTGATAACAGAGGGATCAGGGGTGTAAATACAGGAAGTCAGTGTGAGCATTGAAAACAACACTAATATTGAAGCTCTGAGTAAGGCCTTTATTATTTTAAGTTTCATAACGGACAATTTTATCTGATTGGAATATGCAAACCGAGGCTAATAGCTATCGTTCTGTTTTTAAACGATGTGGTACCATCTGATTGGGAACCATCTTGTAACTCCAGAATATTCATCATACCATGTTGGTAGGTACAGGCCATATCAAAAACCCATTGCCTGTAAACCGGAATCTGAACGGTGGTACCCCCTATCCATCCCCAATCACGAGGAGCGATATTTCCTTCAATATTGTCATTCACTTTGGTTTCTTTCAGACTATATCCTTGATTATACCGATACTCCATTATACTTGTACCGGTGGTAGAAGCGTTCAGCCGAAAACCCATATAGCAACCGCCACTAAAAGCCACTCTCAGCTTCTTCCCTATTCCAATATTCATCATCAAGGGCATGTTGAGGTAATTCAATTGAGTTTCGGTGTCGGTTTGATGGGAAACATGATCATTATCCTGATCCACACTACGGAAGTACGCGGGTGAATGATCACTTAACTGATACCCTTTTTGCATATATGACAAACCTGATTCCACCGCAAAATAGTCGCTCACCCTATAATTGAAAGCAATTCCGCCAACAAAACCACTTTTTCCGGAATAGGCACTTTGATGTTGGTTTGCTTTAAGCCAGGAATAAGTATATCCTAATTTATATGTCATGGAAAATCGGTACTGACTACTATCATATCGGCTTGCCTCGGTAAGATCTTCACCCAATTTATTCAACAAACCTGAGTAACTAACCCCCAAAAGCCATTCGGCCGATCCGTTTTTGCCCTTATTCATTGAAATATACTCTTTCCGACCGCTTACATAACGTCCTTTCATAAACAATTCAACCTTTGGTGTCACGAGCAAACTCCATCCTACCGATAACATGTAACCAAAATCTTCTTTGGGAGGCTTTTCAAGAGGATACGATTCAGATACATTGTAATTATCCATCAATGCATAATAACACCCCAGCGATAAATCAAAACGCACAAAAGTAGGCGTAGAAAAAGTCAGATAAAGCGGAAAACGATAAAAACTAAAATCGTAATGCTTTTCATGATTATTCTTTACCGGCATTATACATGATGAGCTCAGATAATGCAATTCCGGATACCAGGGCTGATTAGCTGTTTCATACGATAAATGCTGGTAATAGAGAGAGGTATAATTAAACTCAGTGCCAACTCCAATAAATCGGTTAAAGGAATAATTAAATTGAACACCTGCAACCGGTCCTGTTTTGGATTGCCATTTTCCGGACGTATTATCTCCATGGATATTCGAATGGTTAAGCCCACTCATTAAACCAACTGAAATTTTTTGTCCACTTACCCGGAAGCTCAGAGCGAGCATACATAAACACACCAATGAAAATGCTTTTATCATGTTAAAGTATTTAGGCTAGGAAATATGATAAACTATTTAGACAGAAGATGAATAAACTGTAAAAAGGTTGCGTGTAATAAGCCTAAAAGAGTTGTTTTTTTTATTTCTATTGATGAATGGATAGTAAACAGACCAGGTATAAGATTAGTGATCTATTTCTATCACCATCCCGTCATAACCTAATTCTACATTTGATGGTAACCGTTTATTCACTTCTTCATGCAATCCCAACTGATGGCTGATGTGGGTGATAATGGCGCGCTTGGGGTTGAGTTGCTCAATCACCTCTATAGCTTCAGGTAAAGAATAGTGAGAGAGATGTGATTCATACCGGAGTCCGTTAATAATTAAAACTTCCAGATTCTGAAGTTTATCCATCTCTTCTGGCGGAATGCAATTGGCATCGGTCACATAAGCGAAACTGCCAATTCGAAAACCTAATACTGGCAGCTGATGATGAAACACCCGGATCGGTATCACTTCCAAGCCATCCAGATGAATGGGTTGGTTTGATATCTGGTTCAGTTTAAAATCCGGAACACCCGGATATTTATACTCTTGAAAAGCGTAGGAAAATTCGCGCTGAACCGATTTTAACACCCGCTCTTCCCCATAAATTTGAATCGGGTTTCTGGTGCTCCAATTAAAGGCACGTACATCATCCAGGCCAGCTGTATGGTCACGATGTTCATGGGTAAGGAAAATACCATCCAGTCGTTTTACTTTTGACTGTAACATCTGCATTCGAAAATCAGGACCGGCATCGATGGCCCAAACCTGACCATTAGTTTCCAATAACGCTGCCGTACGCATACGTTTATCACGCTGGTCGGATGATTGACAAACGGGGCAATCACATGCGATTACGGGGACGCCTAAAGATGTTCCGGTACCTAATAATGTGACTTTCAAACCTTTTTTTTCTTTGCTTTTATCTCCATGCGAATGGATAGAAATAATAAATACAACAACACAAAGATAGCTAATCCGGCTGTAGGAATGGCTGCCTTTTGACCGAATAAAGTCAATGCAGTCACCACCGCAAAACCAGAACTCTTAATGGTCAACAACAGGTTTTGTGACATCAGTTTAACTTTATCTTTAACGAAGATGCCTCCTATTTTCTCAAATAAAAGCCCCACCACAAAATGGACTATAAATAAAATCAATGCAATCTTCAAAAGAATTCCCGGCTCACTGAAAAAAACATGACGATTTAGCCCCACCGCGATGAAAATTAACATTGCAAATCCCCAATCTACTATCTTACCACGCACTGCATTTGATGTTTTAGATAATTGGGGCATCAACAATACGCGAGAAACCATAAGTGGAATCACAATGGTTTTAACCATTAAAATGAATAGATCGATAGACGAAACGCCATTGCTACCGGTAATCCACCCCACTGCAAAGGGCGTAATAAAAACAGTGCACATAAATGCGCCAAACACCCCTTTAATTGAATATTCCACATCACCTTTCAAAATGGAAGAAAATGGTACAATAGCAACTCCAGGTGGTGTGGTGGCAATCACTACAAATCCATAAAACAGTATCTGATCATCAATGAGCCATTTGGCCAATGCAATCATGATAATGGCGTAAATCACGTAATTAAGCAAAGCACCTACCATCATCGGTTTCAGCAATACTTTGGGTGGATAAAGACTGGAAGTACGAATATTGGTCATTGAAAAAGTCATTACAATGGCTAATACCCAAGTGGTATAATCTCTAATAAGGTGAGCAAAATCGCCCAATGAAAGGCCTAATACAACGGCCAAAATCAAGATGAAGTTTCTATTTCGAATAAAAGCAATGATGTGTCGCATAAGTAAGTGGTTAATATGCACCGGTTTTTTTTACTATTTTTCTACCTTTGCCGCGCAAATACTATATGAAATAGAGAAACAAACAGAGACATTTTAAGTTCATTTCTATTCATCTCAACACTAACAGCTCAATTCTATAATCATGAAAGGTCAATTATATCTAATTCCAAATACCCTGGGTGATAGCCCTATTGAACGTAACCTTCCCAAAGAAGTAGTGGATACCATTGAATCACTGACCTATTTTATTGTTGAGGACATCCGCACCTCAAGGCGATTTCTAAAACGCGTGAATAAAGCCATCGACATTGATAAACTGACTTTTTTTGTACTCGATAAACACACCAATCCCAATGATATTCCTTCTTTTTTGAAACCTATTTCCGAAGGTCATCACATGGGCTTGTTATCTGAAGCGGGTGTACCTGCAGTAGCCGATCCAGGTGCTGACATTGTGAAACTGGCCCATGAGAAGAAGATTCGGGTGATTCCCATGATTGGCCCCTCTTCCATCCTACTATCAGTGATGGCTTCTGGTTTAAACGGGCAAAGTTTTGCATTTAACGGTTATCTGCCGGTTCAGAAAGGCGATGCCGTTAAAACGATTAAACAACTGGAAGAACGCTCCATCCGTGAAAAGCAGACCCAACTATTTATTGAAACCCCCTACCGCAATCAGAAAATGCTGGAAAGCCTGCTTTCTACCTGTCGTCCGCAAACACGTCTATGCATTGCTTGTGACATCACATTGGAAACGGAATACATCATCACCAAAACAGTGGCCCAATGGAAAAGCGGGAAGTTGCCGGACATTCAAAAACGACCGGCTATCTTTTTAATCCTGGGATAGGAATTAATTATTAATGGTTAATTGTTGATGATTAATTCTTTTACACAATAGTGCATCAAGCTTTAATAACAAGAATTCATTCATCGTCTGACTAAAAAAACCTTGTTAGTCAGACGATGAATAAGTTGCAAAATAGAGAAGGCTGCCTCCACATTTGGAAGCAGCCTTCTAATTTATAGCATCAATTGCAAGGGCTCCTCAACGGATTGTACATCGCAACTCTGGTACTGACAAGCCGTTAACGAATAACTACGTTAGCTCTCATTACTTTTCCATTCTGTTTCACAACAACAATGTAAGCACCTTTTACCAGGTGTTTGACATTGACTTGTTGCCTGAATTCACCCTGCGGTTTAGCAAAGGCATTGCGATAAACAATAGCACCTGTTATGCTGGTGATTGAAACTTTCACGTCACCTTCTTCACCTGATAGATTCAGATAGAACTCACCACTATTTGGATTCGGATAAACACGAAGATCCGATGCTGTTAGCAATGGAGCCCCCATGTCACGGGTACGGGCAATGTTCACAGTATAGTCTTCCACTTCACCGTAATCAAAGGCTTCACAAGATGTTTGTACTGCATTGTATTTCATGGATACACGCATCCGAGTAGTACCGGAAGCAGAAGCAGGGATCGAAATAGATCCGTTAACAGCAGCTGTTCCACTACCTGTATATAACTCTTCCCCGGCATCGGTAAAGTCACCATTGGCATTTAAATCAATCCAGATTTTCCAATGCTCCGTATAGGTTGAAGAAGCAAATCCAGGTGTCAGTGCAACACTGTAGTTATTTCCAGCCTGCAAATTAACCTGTTCACCAGTAAAATCAGTATATCCGGCAGCTGCTGATGTTTTGGTAAAGGCTCCCACCGTCACAACAGAAATCCACTCATCAGATGAGTTATTTCCTTTACTGCTGCAGTAAATAATAGACTGAGTTCCAAAATTAACGGTATAATCCTCTGTCTCACCATAATCATAGGTCTCACAAGAGTTAAGCGGTGCGGCATTGTATTTCATCACCACCCGCATGCGCGTTGATCCGGAAGCTGAGGCAGGAACGGAAATGGTACCGGTAACAGCAGCTTTTCCGCTAGAACTGAACACTTCTTCACCTGCATCTGCAAAGTCTTTATCACCATTGAAATCAATAAATACTTTCCAATACTCAGTGTATGTGGTGCTTTTAAATCCAGGTGTTAACTCCACACTTACAGAGCCACCAATAGGCATACTCACGATTTCTCCGGTAAAATCGCTATATCCGGCTCCGGTAGATGTATGGGTGTAGGATCCGAACTTCACATCAGATATCCACTCATAGGAGGCATCATTACTGGTTGAATTACAATAATCCTGACTTCCGCCTGTGGTGGTGAAATTAGCCACTGCTGAAAAAGCAGAAGCACCTGCAGAACAATTTGTTTTGACTTTAAAGTCATAAGCCGTTCCTACAGTCAGGCCTGATAATGATTTAGAAGTCGCTGTTTGGGTCACTTCCGTCCATGAAGTGGCTGTTGATGCTTTATAAGCTAACACATAAGATTGCGCGTCGGTTACCGCACCCCAGCTAAGCGTCGCTGATGTATTCGTCAAAGCAGATGATTGCAGGTTAGTAGGTACGCCACAGGCAGGTGTACCTCCCGGGCTATGCGGATGACCTGGCGTACGTGTTTGTACCGAAGGATCACCAAAACACGTCCAGGTATCCGCCATATTTTCGCCATCGGCATTATAGGCGTCAATCATTTTGAACATACCGTTCACGAACATGCCTCCATAAGTCTTGAATGAATTGGCTACCAATAAGTCGTTCATCTCATCCTGAGCCCGCATGGGAGAAGCCCACGACTGATTAATTGTTGATCCGCAGAACACCAACGCACCAGAAGGCGCACCATTATGAGTGGCGCGTAGCCATGACTCCGCAAAACACGTTTTGTTTTTGAAATTACCAACCACACAAGCTACCGAAATGACAAACGGATACTGATCCGTGTTGGTCAATGCATTGACATGACTTGTAGAGAAATTAGGAGCGACCCAATTATAATCACCACCATGCCCCACATAATTAATAAGACCCGTTCCATTATTAATTAATGTGCTTAATTGCGATGTACTACCCCCATTCTGATAACACTTGGTAATGGTATATCCATAACCATTCAGGTCTGTTTGAATGTTGTTCATGTGTTGCTCATCACTTTCATTCATGTCACCACCACCACCGGTGCCTTCATTGGATGCAATACCTACACCTTTCGTAATGATGGCATCACCGGAGGACATATCGCGCTCATAATGCAGGGTACGATTAACCATGGTGGTCACCTCTGCTGCACTTTCAGCCGAAAAACGCCCCACAAAAATATCCAGGTAATGGTCATTCCCAACTATGTAACCATAATTATTATCGGAATCCCCCCCTGATGTGGAAGAAGTCGGCACCTGTGCATTATCCCCAACTAACAACAGATAAGTTAAACCATTGGTATTATACTGATTCGCCACATAGGTTTTTAAGGCAGCTGAACTTCCGATTGTCGAATAGTTCACCATTTGCACCTGATAACCAATAGATGTCTTATAATCTACGAACGGCTGCATCTGACTGGCAAAGGCATCGTGACAGATTATTAACATCTTACCGCCCGTCTCTTGAACCGGTGTGTACTTTAATGATGCATAATTTAAAAAGTGGTTACCATAAACACTATGGAATACAGGATCGATTTGTTGAGTCGATTTTAAAGCCGGTAAAGGATTTGCGCCCTCTTCAGCTAAGGTAATCACCTTAACAGTGATGCTGGTATAAACCTTCATTGTGTTCGTAACCGGATTGTATTGATACGGATACAAGCTAATGGCTTGTCCTCTCAAGTCACGGATATTATAAGCTTCCGCTAAATCAGCCAGCTTACCAGGGTAAAATGCATCTTTTTGATACACGCCCCCATAAACATAAGGAATTTCATCGGGATTAACAGCCCGGCTTAAAACGCCTTTGGAAGGTGCCACCCTGACATCCTTCAATTCAATAAAATCAGCCGCAACAACTTCTATCTGGGTAGCTGCTGATGGATTAATAATGATGGATTGAGTCACTTTGTCAAAATCCGGTGCTCCTTTTTCCTGAAGCCTGGCCCCTTTTTTAATTCGAAATACCAATTCACTGCCCTGTGGTGTTTGCACCTCGTTGGTTCCATACTCGGAGAGATCAAACTGTATCACTTGCTCCTTTTCGGTAAATGAGACCATATGGAATGGTTTTCCATCGGATTTGGTTGTACTAATTTTGTGCCATTTAACCTGCGCACTTAATGAAACGCTCAGTAAACATGCCATGAAGAGTAAAAGTACTTTATTCATATCGCACAGTTTTTTGTGTAAAACTTAGTTAATAAATAGCTTAGGGATAAGCAAACCATGTAACATTAACACATAGCTCATCCTGGTATAGGTGTCTGATGCCTATACTAATTATGCACTTTCAAAATTAAAAGTTGACTATTAAAACATTCACAAGAATGTTACCCCGATCAATCATTATTTTTACAGTGAAACCAGTAGAAAAGAAAAATTTACCGATGGTACCGAATGCCCGGAAGGTATCAGAAGGCGGTAATTAGTCAACAAGTCTACTCAGATTTCACTGATGGAAAACCAATGAAAAGGTACATAACTTACCTACCCGAGATAACGGAGTTTTCACCATATTTAGCTAGTGGATTCTTCAAGGTAGTGATTGTGCAGACACGAAACCCAGACAGAGGGCGGCTTTATTGAATATCAAGATAAGAAAACATGTTGTTTAACAGATTTTCAGAAAGAACAGAATGACATTCGCTCACTTAAAGAATATTCTGAAACTCATGCTCCAAATTAGGGGTAAAGAGCTCCTTACCAAGATTCGCTTCAATCTCTGGCATCGACCAAAAACGCAATTCATCGACTTCGTCATCTGCCTTGCGAAAAGGCCCCTTATGATTGGTTTTAAACACAAATACCAACTCCCGCTCCACCGCACTCTCCCACACATATTTTTTAATAAATTGCACATTGAGCTGTTGCAGTCCAATCTCTTCAGACGTTTCGCGCTGTAAGGCCTTTTCAATAGACTCACCGGCATCCACGTGTCCGCCTACTGCAGTATCCCATTTACCATGTTGAATTTGCTTGTGCAGGGGACGTTTTTGCAATAACAGACCATCGGCTGAAAACACATGTAAATGCACTACGGGATGTAATAATCTGGAGCCATTGTGTACAATACTGCGCGGTGCGGATCCTTTTGCTTGTCCGCTTTCATCCACCAAAGGCACCCACTCTTCCTCTTGCAACTGTTGATTTTGGGATTTCTTCTGCCACCATTCCATAACCATGTACAAGCCCATCACCACAAAGAGTCCAGGGCCATTCAGAAATCCCCAAATAACCTTTGGACCAATAAAAGCCGATAAGATGGATAACAGGGAATATCCCAATAACAACCAAAAAATGCGTTTCATGGTTTGTTGCATCATCCACATTTGATAGGGATTCATCTCAATCCCCTTCATGTAACGCTGCGACATTTGCAGTAATATATTATGCCGGGAGAAAGCTGAGAAACCAATCATCCCGGTCATCAACAAACTGATAACGCCTGGCTTAAGCTTAAAGAAGATGTCATTATCCAGCAACAACGAAACGCCACCTAAGGCCAGTAATAGCCCCACATCTAAAATGACAAAGCGATCTACCTGGCGTTTCCGGACGAAACCAATACCAAGTTCTATAACACCGATACCAATGGCTACAACCAATCCATACCAGGTACCCCAAATTTCATCAACAATGATAAAGACCAGTATGGGCAGAAAGCCGGGCAATAAACGCTTGAGTAAATCCAGTTTGTTCATGATGCTTGC
>JAEINY010000092.1 GCA_016342595.1 Marinilabiliaceae bacterium | reverse complement strand
TTGGTGTTTTTCGAAGGAAAACTAATTCGCTTAATTAGTGTAATTGGCTCTGCCGATCTACCGATTCGTGGATAAAATATAAAATAGCAATCTAAACGATATCTCTTCAGTAAATATTAAAAGTTATTTCGATACAATTCCATGGTGCAGAACAGCCTTCAAAATATTAAGAGTCACTTTTTATTCGACTCAACGAGTCCTTCTGTTTAATCCCATGCTCCAAAAAGATCTATTCAATTGGATGCTCTGGCAATACAGGGTTTACAGGTCCCGGATATTCAGGTAAATGTTCCGGATTCTCCTGACGAGGTGGTACATATCCATCATCATTACTACATGCGGTGAAACTCAATCCCAATACAAATAATCCAACTGCAAAAAATGCTTTTAATGTTTTCATGACTCAAAATTTAATGGTGATTGTTTGTTATTATATCGATTATGATTCCGAATAACCTTCTAGTTCGATTCACTCCTATAAGTCTTTGAAATCTATATCGGCATGATACCATTTGTTTTTTTTGGTTGGTATCATTTACATTACAAAGATGACGGGTTTTGAACCTGTTTTTCATCCCTTTTGGCTCAAGCAATGCTCCCAAAAGATCAATCCTCATTTTATTCCAATTTTCACTAACTTTAAGTGTCGAAAATCCATACTATTTTACCATGTCAGCAACCAAAGCCATCCATGTTCATTTACAAGAGGGTAATGCGCAGCACTATTTTGAAGTGATGAAAACAAATTTCGGCGGCACTACCACTGAGAATAGCTATACGCTTAACACCGGGCCCATCCGAATTAACATGTCGAGTTACGACATTATGGGTGAACTGGAGATGCTAATTAGTGAAACAACCTGATGATGGCCCTGAAAAAGCTTATTGCTGATAAATCGCTAAACGGCTTGCATGTGGAAGACTTTAAGCGCTTAAATTCAGTTAAGAAAAAACTAATCAGTTGCTTTGACCAAAAGATCACCATTGAATCATTGGCGGAAGAATTCGGTGTGAGTGCCTCCAAGTTAAAACGGGACTTCAAGCAATTGTTTGACACCACTATCTATCAGTTTTATGCTCTGGCTAAGATGGACGAAGCCTTTCAGCGTTTGAAATCGGGGCAATATACGGTGACAGAAGTAGGCTATGATTTGGGGTATCAGAACCTCTCCAAATTCGCCGAGATGTTTCGAAAAGTGAAGGGGATCTCGCCCAAGGAGGTGATTAAATTGACGGAGGTATAAATTAGTTTTTCAACGAGAAGGAATTGTACAGCGTATCAGGCCTGACCGCGTCATAAGCTATGACCCTACAACATCATAGTCTATGTCCTTACAAGGCCAGAGTGTATGTCCTTACAAGGCCAAGGTGTATGTCCTTACTTGCATACAGTGTTTGACACTTACCGTGTCATAAACTAAACACTGATGAATAGATAAAGAAGCCTTCGACTGAATTTCACCTCAGCCCCAAATCACCCATCTTACTTTTGTAATTCAAAATCACCTTGAAATATCTTTATTTTCTATTCAACACCTCCTCCAACGGAATGCCACTTGACCCCGATGGTGGTTTTATTTCAAGATAAGCCGCTAAAGTGGCCGCGATATCATAGGGTGTTACCGGACGGGTTATCCTGCCGGCAGGCATTCCATGACCGGCAAAAAATAATGGCACGTAGGTATCATAGGTCCAGGGCGAGCAATGGATGGCTGCAATATCTGTGGTTGTATCCATTTCGTAATAGAAATACCAGAATTGTTCGCCAATGACATGCACATGGCCGGACCGTTTAAGATGAAAGTTATTGAGGATCGTTTTATTAACAGGTGTAGGGACAAAAGTACCTTTCATCAGGTCGGTGCGTGTTACCGCTCCGATGATGCCGGGCATGTTAATGATTTCTTCAGCAACGGCAGCTTCCACCTGGGCCAAACTATAGTTGGTTTTATTAATTTCATCCTCATTCAAATAGACATAGGGATGCTCGTATAAGCGGATCACCTCTCCCGGGATCCCCAACTTTGCTTCAAGAGCATTCTTTAGGGTATCTTTTACAACCGTTTCAGAAGTCAAACGCCCCACGTCAAAACCTAACTCCTGCATGTATTCCGGTGCCTCACACATGCCGTGATCAGCAGACAGAACAATTAATGTGTTATTGAGGCCCACCTGTTCATCAACAAATTTGAATCAATCGGCCAGTAAGCGATCCACCCGCAAAACATTGTCCTCAGCCTCCAGGCTTGAGGGACCGTATAAATGACCAATGTAATCGGTGACAGAAAAACTGATGGCCATGTAATCGGTATGCTCACCTTGCCCCAGTTTTTCTTCTTTCATCAGGGTCTTGGCAAAATTGGCGTTTAACTCATCACCGAAAGGGGTAGCTATCAATGACGCATAGAAATATTTTGAGTCTCCTTTTACCGGATGCGGGAAGGTAGTTCCCAATCCAAACATATCTACTTCAAAAGGTCGATCATCATCCTCTCCAAACAGATAGGTGGACGCATCTTTCAGCAACTCCCAGGAGGTATCTTTGTACTTATCGGCGAGCTTTTGGGCATTCCATTGTTTTCCCATTGGGGATAATCCGGGTAATAATAGGTACTGCTGATAAAAGAACCATCTCTTTGGGAGTACCAGAAGGCTTTACCGGTATGTCCTCCGGGAAGAATGGCCCCACGATCTTTTATGGACACGCTGAACATCCTGGATTGATGATTATTGGAAATGATCCGTTCATCACCCAATCGGTCTTTGTAACGCATGGGAAAATCACCCCGCATCTGATCGATGGTGATCTGTAGTATGAGTTTGGGTTTTTCGTTCGATTCGTATGTTGCTTTGGAGGCAATGGAAGAGTCTGAGTTTTTTTGACTGTACACCGTCAAAGTTAACAGGAACAATCCCAATAGTGTTAAGGTTAGTTTTGTTTTCATTGAATGGAGTATGTTTTTTGAATAGTGGATTGTTTTTAAGGTTATATTATTTAATGAATAACTCACGTAGATGACGTGGATAAAACCGTTCTAAAAATTTTTATTCATCATCGGTATTGTTTGGAATTAACACTAACAGATCTATCGATACTGTCAGGTTTTAAAATATATGATTGATTCGAAATAGTGAAAACCGATAAACAATTTAAGAAACCAGGTGTATTTACACTTCTAAAATCGTTAATCGGCATTCTTAAAATCTTTCTTTTATATTATTTATCCCCAAAAGTTTCCGCAATCCTAAAGTAAAGCCCCCAATCATCCTGACCTGCCGCTACACCTGCAAAACCCACCATCCCAAACTTCTTGTAGAAGTTCCAGCGGTATTCAGCCTGAAGACTATACACTTGTTCACCACGGTGCTTGCCATTGGTATAACCACGAATATCATCACGCCCTACCACATATTGCCCCTCAAAAGGTTCATCTCCGGTGGCCACTAAGGCTGTGGCCCTGGCAGCTATTACTTCTGTTTTACTTAAGCTGAAAAATTTAGTAATATCTAACTCATACTTATCAAATGCTGATCCCCAGGCATCACGGTAATGGCCGGTTTTAAAATTCAGGTAATCATCACTGTGCGGATTATAGATAAAATCACGAGAGTCATGCGACAATACGACTCCCAAGTGGGTCATATTTTGCTTCTCAGGTTCACCTGATTTGCCCTCTATGTCGTAGCTCGTCATGATTTTTTGATTAAAATTCTTCGCTCCCAAATACCAACGTTTATAAACCCGACGCTGTGCTTCAACGATAAAAAGGTCATGCAAAGAATTAAAGTCCACAAAACCGCCGATGCCCGGTTCCGTTTGATAAGCCTTACCAAATTCACCAAATTGGTCGGTGCGGGCATCATAAAGCGCATACACCCAAAAGCGGGAACTTGAATAACAACCGGGCTTTCATTTAGTGCACCAAAAAGAGTTCCATAGACTACATCCTGGTTCGGACAGGCCACAAAGCTTTGGTTGGGTTCCACATAGTCATTTAGCATACATAAACGGTTGATAGGTGCTACAGGTACTACACCACCCAATCGTCCGGGTTCCGGAGCCTGAGTAATTCCAACCCTGCGGTTATGACTGTTCACAATGGGCCATCCCATACGTAGGCCATGCGCCCAATGGTTTTTTACGTATTCGGGGTGCATAATGGCCCCTTCGGCCAATGCAATGGTATTGACTTTTGTTTTGGACTCGCAACATTCTTTGGTTTCCTCTTTGCCTGTTTGCTCACAACATGAAGTTGAAATGAGGGCAGTAATACCTATAATCGTTAAAATTTTCATTTTCATATTATATAGAATTAAAGTTTTAAACAGGTGATTTGTGGTTAAAAGATGAAGCCGTCTCATTCTTCAATTTCCACCGGCGATTGCCAATCCACAATAAACGTCTGTGCTTTACTAAAAAATCCGATTTCAATGGGATGAAATTCCTGATCAGGAATTTCAAAGTTATTACTGTTCATTCTATTCATCACAATGTATCATCAATCATCAGACTTGACTTACTTGCTAATTTTTCCGAATTTCAGAATATTAAATACACTGACTCCTATTTCTTTCTCATGGAAAAAGATATCCTTGATAAGTTCGTCGATACTATAAAAGAAGAGGTAGAAAAGAAATATGGCAAAAAGATTGCCTATGCCAAAGATTGCATGATCTTATCCGAAGAAATTATTACAACTACAAATCGTCAAATAAGTATCACCACCCTAAAACGCTTCTTTGGTATTATCAATTCCCCCTTTAATCCGTCGAAGTATACTTTGGACACCCTTTCGCTATTTGTTGGCTTTAAAAGTTGGCGAGAATTCATTAATAGCTTTGAACAAGAGAAACACCACTACTCCTCTGATGACTCTTGGGAACAATTAAAACAGCGCACTAACCTTGTCACTGAGTATAGTCTTCAATCGATGAAAGCGAAATGTGGAGATCAATTGAAAACACTTCCACTTCGTCTTTTTGCGGTACAAAAAATGGAATCATTTCTTGAAAATGACCGGCCTGCCACTGCCTTTATCGCACCTGAAGGTTACGGAAAAACAGTGATGCTCATACAATTGGTCAACCATTTTTTTATGGCTCATAACGCTCTTTACCCTAAGGATATCGTTTGTTTAATTGATGGACGCATCCTGGTTAAACTGCTCACTCTGGATCTCGAGAAAAACAGAATATCCAACCTGTTGGAATTTGATACCAAAAATAGCATGGGCAACTATTTTAAACAACACCCGTCAGCCGTAAAAGGTCGTTTCATCCTATTTATTGATGGTATCAACGAGATCTATCACCAACCTGAAAAACGCAATCAATTCATTGATAATCTACTAAAAATAATCACTGCATATGAAAACATCCCTTGGTTTAAACTCATTATTACTTGTCACCCGGATACCTGGTATATTTTCCAATACCATATCAAACGAAATCCCTACCTAAAGCGATTTTTCTTTGATGTTCCATTCGAAGGATCCTATTCCGAAACCATTAACATCCCTCTCCTTCAAACTACTGAAATAAAAACATCGCTTCATCAACACAAATTCGCTCAAAGCTTTGAGAGTTTGCAATTTCACTATCCGGGATTATTAGATATCATCCGTCATCCCTACTTCTTATACCTGTTTTTAAATACCCCAAAAGCAAAAACTATTCGTACGGACATTGAATTGCTTTATGAGTTTTCAAACGATAAACTACTATCAAATCCTTTAGCTCCCAACAAAATCAATCTGATCAACCAATTTCTTAGCCTATGCAATAATGGGAAAGAGCGGGTTTTCGTTGACAAAAATGAACTTGTCACACAACCGGAGGAATCAAATGCTTACGATGCCTTAGTGAAAGATGGTATTCTCCACGAATACAAAGTACCGGGCAGCTACCTCTCCATTAGCACTTATGTGGAATTTACCCATGCCCTGCTTTTAGAGTTTTTTCTCGCCAACCACTGGCTAAAAGAACAGGAACTCTCAACTGAACGACTAAAAACAATCCTTCACTTCTATGACGAAAACTTACTTCAATGCAAAACACTTAAGTTTATCATTAAGGTGGCTTTCAAGGAAGAAAAAATCAATGTACTCAAAGACATCTACTCCATTTTCACGTTGGATAAAGAAAAAGGCAAAGTATTACCACTGACTGGGTCATTCCAGGAAATACTGACCATCATCACATTAGAATTAAGAAAAAATAAAAGAATCAGAGAAGAGCTGGTACCTTGGTTTGCTAAATCAAAAGAGGCGCAACGATTGTATTTCGAGCATTTTTTCGATATGGATTGCTTGGTTCTCTATACTGGCGACCACATGGATTACTATCTTCAGAATAATCCTTCTGAAAAAGCTCAAATCTATGGCCATTTCATCAAATACATGCAGTACTTTCTCGCTGCTGATCCGGAAAAATGCGAGGCCGAATATGCGTACATTTCCCAGTTGAAGCATTCGGATAAATACCTTGGCTTTTATTATTGTGCGTTATTGATTCATCAAATTACCAACAAAAACAAGTCGCCTCAAACATTACTAACCCAAATTAATAACTATGCGCAATCACTGTTGAAATCCGGGTGTCAAAGCGCAGGAAGTATTCCTTTATTTGAATTATCAATTATATCGGCACTTAACTATGGAGATTGCTTCCGGGAAATTATTAAATTATCCGATTACCTGCAACAAACCTACCTGTTAGAGCGCTTCGAGGTAGCGGCCATTTATCAATTATTTAGAGCTATTTATGCCAGAGCCTTACTCAATACCAACCAACCAGAAGAAGCAAACGCAATATTCAAAACTATCCATTTTCAATACATACCCGTCACCATCAGGCAATATATTCTTATTCGCTATAAACTGATAGAAATTGAATTCCTGATTCATTCCCAACAGGCAAAAAGGGCACATGAGCTTATCAATGAAGTCAAATCCGCTTCAAAAATGCTTCGCTTTTATTATTTCTATCAAAGGGCTGAAAACCTGTTCGCAATATTGGATAGGCTATAGCCACTCCTCAATAAAGTTTATCCGCTATTAGGATCAGATGAGTGTATAACTATAAAATTAGTCATAAAACGATTAAAATAATTGCATGACTAGTTTTATAGTTATATATTTGTCGCAAACATTTTGGGAAATGATTGAATTAACGAAAGCAGAAGAACAGGTAATGCAGTACCTGTGGAACATTGAAAAAGGTTTTTTAAAGGACATTGTTGAAAAATATCCTGATCCAAAACCAGCTTATACCACTGTATCAACAGTGGTTCGCGTTTTGGTTAAAAAGGGAGCCATAGCTTACAATACGTATGGAAAAATCAATGAATATTATCCTGTTATTAAAAAGACCGACTACACCAAACGGTTTATGAAAACCATGGTGAAGAACTTTTTCAACAATTCACAACAACAATTTGCCTCTTTCTTCACCAAAGAAAGCGACCTATCTGTTTCGGAATTAGAAGAGCTCAGGAAATTAATTGATCAAAAAATAAACGAACAGAAGAAATAATGACAGAACTTGGTTATTACATCCTTAAGAGCACAATTGTATCAGGCGTTTTCTACCTGACATACCGGCTCTTATTTAAAAAGGAATCCTTCTTTGTCATGAATCGTTTCTTTTTATTAGGTGGCCTCATGTTCGCCTACTTGTTTCCTTTTGTTCAATTCCCGGTATCAAGCGAAACAATGCAAGTGATACCGGTTATTTCAACATTACAAACTACTGTCAATCAGTTTTCATTTGCAGATGAAATAATGGTAACACCCACTCATCCATCTACACCTGTTAATACTAATAGACTATTGATAGTTGGTATCGTTGGTCTGATTTCCTTGCTCCTCTTATTCAGATTTCTCAAACACATTTCAAACCTGGTTCAAACGATTACATCACATGAAAAAATAAAGAAAACTGATTACACGCTGGTTTTAATTAACCAGAAAAATACCTTTTCTTTCTTTCGTTACATTTTCATTTCCCCATTTGTTCGGGATTCTAACGATGGCAAACGTATTCTCACCCATGAATTGAGTCACTTAAAGCACCTGCATTCGCTGGATCGACTTTTTCTCGAGGTGATGAACATTGTTTTTTGGATGAATCCCTTTATCTATTTGTATAGAAAGGAACTGGAAGAGGTGCATGAATTTCAGGCCGATCGGGATGCAACGCATAAAAGTGAATCATTAAGTAATTATTTTCACTTGGTGCTCCAGCAAGCCTCCGATCCGACCTTATCGCCTCTGATGAGTCCTTTTAGTTATCAACTCATCAAAAAACGAATCATGATGTCAACACATAAATCGAATCCTATAAAAAAGTTTGTAATAATAATCCCAATTGTCATCGCAAGTTTTATTGTATTTATTTCCGGGATAATACCAACAGAATTAACTGATAAATCAACTATGCTATTGGAGGCAACCAATCTTCCAAAGTCTGATAAAGGTAATGTCAACTCTATTGAATCACAAATTGATTCAATTACAGAAAAGACCTTTGTTCTGCCCATTGATCCTAAACTTATAAAAATAGTTACTGGTTGGGGGTATCGCATTCATCCTGTATACAAAACAAAGAAACTTCACCAGGGCGTAGATTATAAAGTAGAATTAAACACACCCATCTTTGCCAGTCAATCAGGAACTATTTCCTTAATTAAGGATGAGAAAAGAGGTTATGGCAAACGCATTGAGATAATTCACTCTGGCGGATACACCACCCTTTATGCGCACTTAAATAGCTTTAATGTAAAAGAGGGCCAAAAAGTCAACCAGGGTGATATTATTGGTTACGTAGGTAATACCGGCACTTCCACTGCGCCTCATTTGCACTTTGAAGTCCATGTGCACGACAAAAGAATTAATCCGATGACTGTATTACCTCAAAAACCAGAAGTGGGAACAAATCAAATTTCAGCACTTGGTGGAGATACCGAATTTAGCTCTCCCATCCGAAAAGAAGAACTAAAAAGAGTGGCCTCCGGATATGGAAATCGCATACATCCTATTCTTAAAGTAAAAAAATTCCATAGTGGTATTGACTATGTAGCTCCAATGAATACTGAAGTCTTAGCCATTGACAATGGAACGGTAAGAGTTGTTAAAAATGAATTCACTCCGGGAAAAGGATATGGCAGATACATCATCATTGACCACGAAGATGGTTTTTCATCACTTTATGCACAGTTAAGTGAGTATAAAGTCAAAAAAGGACAAAAGGTAAAAACAGGAGACATTATTGGTTTAGTAGGTAGTAGCGGTATATCCACGGGTCCTCACCTTCATCTGGAATTAAAAAAAGATGGCCTTCACGTGGATCCGGCTAATTTTATAGCCATAAAATAAAACCCAATTATTGGGAGCAGCGTTTAGCTTTTTCAGTCATGGAAATACTGAAAGAGCTAAACTTTTTTTAAAATGAGGCGTACCATTGACAATTAATGCAAATAGTTCGGCATTATTTTTGGGATCTGTAAGTGATCTTATATTTTTGGTGACTTTAAAAATTATAGAAAATGGAACAGCGTAAGAGAGCGAATTTTTACACCAGGCTACTATCGATTTCATCAGCATTTATTGCTATTTTTTTAGCTTTTCAATTATTTACATATTCTGCAATACCTGATCATATTCCGGATGCAGAAAATAATTCTTCAACAAAGGAATCTGTCGCTTATGCCATTTACTCACTGGAAATTCCCGATCAAATAAATTTTGCCGGTGAAGCGGTGCCCGTGGATCGCTATGATATCAAAGAGAGCCTTGACCGCGAATTGTTGGTGAATACCTACTGGCAATCACAAACTATCCTTTTTATAAAAAGAGCCAATCGTTATTTCCCGGTTATTGAACCGATACTGAAAGAGCACGGGATACCCGATGATTTTAAATATTTATCCCTCATTGAGAGCAGTTTAATGCCTCGGGCGAAATCACCAGCCGGTGCCGTTGGCTTATGGCAATTCATGAAAGCAACGGGAAAAGAGTATGGCTTAGAAATTAATAAGGAAATAGATGAACGCTACCACATCGAAAAAGCAACGGCTGCTGCTTGTAAATACCTAAAAAAAATGCACGCTCATTATGGTAGCTGGACGTTGGCAGCTACCGCATACAATGCTGGCCGAACTGGCGTAAATCGCCAATTATCTCGTCAAAAGACAAATAGTTACTATGATTTATTATTGGGCGAAGAGACAGGGCGATATGTATTCCGGATATTAGCAATTAAAGAGATTTTATCAAAACCCGATCAGTATGGATTCCATGTTAAAAATGAGGACCTTTACCATCCGGTAAAAACAGTTGATCTGAATATTAAAAGGGGAATACCAAACTTTGCAGATTTTGCCATCAAATATGGGACAACATATAAAGAACTTAAGAATTTAAATCCCTGGTTACGTGAACCTCTATTAACCAATTCAGGAAAAAAAACATATACTTTAAAATTACCCGAAAGTGCTAAAAATTTGATCGAACCTGTTCAGGCGGTAACAAAAGATTCTTCAAAGGTCGATAAAGGCTAGTCTTTCAAAAAAAATATTTTCAAGGGCGATGTGTGATGAATTATAAATCACACATCGCCCTTTTCATTTTTCAAGAGATAGAATCAAACAATTCCGACTTAAAAAACTTTACTTTAAAACCTCTTTGAACAACGAATATATGAATCAACCAAACCCTCCCATTGCCCCAAAAGATTTTTTATCTTTGTGAGTTCCAAAAATTGAATATGGTGATAGATGCGAATAAAGCTGTAATAGAGACTGATGTCATTGATGAAACCGCTCAAATTGACGTGTATGGGGCGCGGGTTCACAACCTGCAAAATATTGATGTGACCATTCCACGTAACAAGCTGGTAGTGATAACCGGATTATCGGGTAGCGGCAAGTCCTCCCTCGCCTTTGATACCATTTATGCCGAAGGACAACGACGATACATCGAAACATTTTCAGCTTATGCGCGTCAATTTTTGGGAAATATGGAGCGCCCCGACGTGGATAAAATAACGGGATTAAGCCCTGTCATCTCCATTGAACAAAAGACCACCGGCAAAAACCCACGATCTACAGTAGGTACCATTACTGAAATTTATGATTTTTTGCGCTTGCTTTATGCCCGTGCCGGAGAAGCCTACTCCTATGACACCGGCGAAAAAATGGTGAAATACACCGATGAGCAGATTCTTAACCTAATTCTGGAACATTTTGATAAGCGAAAAGTTTATATCCTTGCCCCACTTGTAAAAGGACGTAAAGGACATTATAAAGAGCTATTTGAACAGATCCGAAAAAAAGGATTTCTGCATGTGCGTGTGGACGGTGAAATTCAAGAAGTGGTGCATGGTATGAAGGTAGATCGGTATAAGAGCCACTTCATTGAGATGGTAATCGATCGGGTCAGTGTCTCTTCTAAAGATACCAAACGACTGAAAGATTCCATCAAATTAGCTATGCATCATGGAAAAGGCATCATGATGCTGGTGGATAAGGAAAGTAACAATCATCGCTTTTACAGTCGTCAGTTGATGTGCCCGACATCCGGTATTTCCTATAATGAGCCAGCTCCTCACTCCTTCTCATTTAACTCACCGCAGGGTGCTTGTAAAAAATGTAAGGGACTCGGAACAGTTGATGAAGTAGATTTTGATAAGATCATTCCAGATACTAAATCAACCCTAAAAAAAGGTGGGATTGCGCCTTTAGGTAAGTACAAAAACACACTTATTTTCTGGCAAATTGAAGCTATCGGTGAGAAATATGGTTTTACAGTCAATACTCCTATAAAAGATATTCCGGAAGAAGCTTTGGACATTATCCTCCATGGATCAAGCGAACCAATCACCTTAAAAAACACACCTCTGGGTTCCTCTTCTAACTACTACCTCAGTTTTGAAGGCGTTATTAAATACATTCTTGATCAACAAGATAGTGACACGTCTATGAAGGCTCGCAAATGGGCCAATCAATTTATAAAAAACAGCACTTGTAACCAATGTGACGGACAACGCCTGAATCGGGAAGCACTCCATTTTAAGATCGACCAGAAAAATATTGCCGAACTGGCTAATATGGACATGGGGCTGCTGCATGAGTGGTTTCAAGGCTTGGAAGAACGGTTGACTGAGAAGCAGCGCACCATCGGACACGAAGTATTAAAAGAAATTCGAAGTCGATTGGGATTCCTCATGGACGTAGGACTGGAATACCTGGCCTTAAACAGAAGTGCCATGACCTTATCCGGAGGGGAGAGCCAGCGCATCCGCCTGGCCACTCAGATAGGATCTCAACTAGTGAATGTACTATACATCCTGGATGAGCCAAGTATTGGCTTACACCAACGCGATAATCACCGCCTGATTCACTCATTGAGTCAATTACGTGATACCGGTAATTCTGTTTTGGTAGTTGAACACGATCATGACATGATGATGGCCGCCGATTATGTGATAGACATGGGACCGCACGCCGGACGCCATGGTGGAGAAGTTGTTGCACACGGCACGCCTCTTGAGATCTTGCAAAGCAATTCGCTGACGGCCGATTATATGACACGTCGAAAAGTCATTGCCGTTCCTGAAAAAAGGCGAAAAGGCAATGGTAAAAGTATCACTATTAAAGGGGCATGTGGTAATAACCTGAAAAACGTTGATGTGCGTTTTCCACTGGGTAAATTCATCTGCGTAACAGGCGTTTCAGGCAGTGGAAAATCAACGCTGGTGAACGATACGCTATACCCTATTTTGAATCAAAACATATACCATGCGGTCAAAGATCCACTTCCTTATAAATCAGTAAAAGGTTTGGAACACATTGACAAGGTAGTGGATGTAGATCAAGCACCATTGGGGCGTACACCCCGCTCCAACCCTGCCACCTACACCAAGTTAATGGATGAGATCCGGAAATTATTTGCAGCTCTGCCCGAGTCCAAAATCCGTGCTTATAAACCTGGACGTTTTTCTTTTAATGTAGTAGGTGGTCGTTGTGAAACTTGCAAAGGTGGAGGCGTTCAGGTCATTGAAATGAACTTTCTGCCAGATGTGATGGTCGAATGTCCGGACTGTAGTGGAAAACGTTATAATCGCGAGACCCTGGAGGTTCGATTCAAAGGAAAATCCATCAGTGATGTATTGAATATGACCATCAATCAAGCAGTGGAATTTTTTGAACACATTCCCAAACTCATTAAAATACTGAAAACACTTCAGGATGTAGGTTTAGGTTATGTGACACTGGGACAACCCTCCACTACATTATCGGGCGGTGAAAGTCAACGCGTGAAGCTGGCCACCGAATTAGCAAAACGTGATACCGGCCAAACCATATACATTCTGGATGAACCTACTACAGGTTTGCATTTTGAAGATATCCGGGTGTTACTGGAAGTACTCAATCGACTGGTTGATAAAGGAAATACCGTTTTAGTGATTGAGCACAATATGGATGTAATCAAAGTAGCCGACCATATTATTGACATCGGTAAGGACGGTGGTCGCTTTGGCGGCGAACTGCTTTGTGAAGGCACGCCAGAACAAGTAGCCAAACATCCGGAAAGTTATACCGCTAAGTTTTTAAAAGAAGAACTGGAGAAGTAATTTTCATGGAACAGGAAATCATTAAAGATCGCTTTGCTTCATGCAACAGCGATTTTTAAATGATTCAAAATCATTAGAGCTCAACTACTCTTCTGCTCTAAATGTATTTTTACTGTGAGAATGATATTATCCGGAGCCATGGATTTCCCAATGCTATCAAAGAACTCTTCTACCCGATCGACTTTCACTTCACCTTCAAAATACCGGTCATATGGAACCACTTCAAAGGTGATTTTGCGCTTCACATTTTTTATTGCTAACATCCCGGTAACCATTACGGGACTAATATCAATATTCGTACTTTTTTGAATGTCCAGGGTGGCCACTGGATACTTCTCCACATTAAAATAGTGTTTCGATTTCAGATGATCATCAAGCATTTTACTAAGCTCCTTATTTTGGATATCAATATTCTTGAGCGTTGTCATATCAATGATACAAACACCTTTTACCAGCACACTATTCTTTATCTCAATATAACCCTCCGTGAATTTAATAACTCCATTATGATTCCCGGCTTGCCAAATTACATTGGATCGATCGGGATTTAACTCGTAATGCTCAACTTTTGGTGAGAAGGAGATTAAAAATAAACAACCCATAAAAAACGCTTTCATACCCGTTAGTTTTTGAAAATGATTAACAACTTACCAATGATTAAAAATAAAGTTAGGTGATTTCTCAATTAAAAGCACTAAAAATGTATCTTGATGCTTATAATTTCATCAAAGAAAATATTTGAACCAATTTTGTTTAAGCTCCTAAAAATATGACACGTACCATTCACATAAAATGTACCAATAATAATAGCAGTAAATGTTATCCACTAGGCACAACATTGCTTGAAGTTGCTCAGGACTTACAGGTAAAACTGCCTAATCGAATACTGGGTGCTTTGGTCAACAACAAACTGACTGAGCTTACTTACGAAATATATCACCCCAAAACCATTGAATTTATTGATTACACCCATCCGGATGGTATGCGAATGTATATCCGGAGCCTTTCTTTTCTGCTTTTTAAGGCTGTGGATGACCTGTATCCCGGAGCCAAATTAAGAATTGAACACTCAGTATCTAAAGGCATCTATTGTGAGGTCCACAATACAAAGTCCGAATTAAACATTCAAGATGTGTTGGAAATTGGTCAACACATGCATAAAATCGTCAATCAAGACTTGCCCTTCATTCGACGGGAGGAAGAGACCAATGAGGTGATTAAGCTTTTTGAAGCACAAAATCAACCGGATAAAACAGCCCTATTAACGCATCGCGGACAACTCTATACCCCCTATTACAAACTAGATGGTCATGTGGGCATCCATTATGGCTACCTCGTTCCTTCATCGGGTTATTTACAAGTGTTCGACTTGAATAAATACTACAACGGATTACTCCTGCAAATCCCGAAGCGCTGGGAACCATCCAAACTGGCCGAGCTCGTTATTCAAAATAAGATGTTCGATATTTTTCAGGAATATACCCAGTGGAACCGGGTATTACAAGTCAGTAACCTGGGGGATCTTAACCATGCTGCCGAATGTGGAAAAGCCGAAACATTGATAAAGGTATCTGAAGCTTTACACGAGAAAAAAATCGGCCAAATTGCCGACATGATTGACGAACGAAAAAAAAATCTGAAGCTGGTATTGATCAGTGGCCCCTCTTCCAGCGGAAAAACAACTTTCGGTCATCGATTGGCCATTCAATTCATGGTAGCCGGGATGAAACCACTCAACCTTTCGCTCGATAACTATTTTGTAGATCGGGAGGACACCCCTTTGGATGAAAATGGTGAATACGATTTCGAAGCATTAGATGCTTTAGATATTGAACTGTTCAACCAAAATATGCTCGACCTCTTCGCTGGTAAAGAAGTCGAAATCCCTAAATTTTCATTTGAAACAGGAAAACGGTACTTCGCTGGCGAGACACTCAAAATGGAAGAAGATAATATTCTGATTGTGGAAGGCATTCATGGTTTGAATCCTCAGTTGACACACCTCATTCCCAATGAGTCCAAGTTCAAGATCTATGTTTCGGCACTGACTTCGGTCAATCTGGATGATCACAACCGCATCCTAACCACCGATAACCGATTAATTCGACGTATTGTACGCGATTACAAATATCGCAACTATTCCGCTCAAGATACTTTATCGCGCTGGCAAAGTGTACGCCGGGGCGAAGAAAAACACATTTTCCCATTCCAGGAAGAGGCGGATGTCATGTTTAACACAGCCTTATTGTATGAACTATCAGTACTAAAACCATTGGCTGAGCCAATCCTGCTAGAAGTACAACCCAATCAGCAAGAATATGCCGAAGCAAAACGCTTACTGAACTTCTTTAGTTATTTCAAACCCATTCAACCCATTGAAATTCCACCAACATCTATTGTTCGCGAATTTCTGGGAGGTAGTAGTTTCAACTATTAACAATGATTTATCATCCAGGATAACGATACTAATTAAACCCAGGCATTACCACAATGCCTGGGTTTTTGCAAGCACAATTACCCCCTTTATTTTTAATCACACAGCTTGCAACAATATCGCTACTTCTTTGGGAGGTATCTCTGTAACTTGCAACAGTATCTCTAAACAATAAAAAGGTATCTCTATAGCTTGCAACAACATCTCTACATCATAGAAAGGTGTCTCCACAACTTGCAACAGTATCGCTACATCATAGAAAAGCGTCTCTACAGCTTGCAACAGTATCTCTAGATCCTTGAGAGACATCGCCGCAGTTTACAACAGGATCTCTCTGTCTACTCCGGTGCTTTAAATAAACATAAAGGAAATGCCATGTAGATAAATGAATTAATCACTCCAAATATTCACCAAAACAACTATTTTTATGCCGTAAACCGTATTGCAGTGGGTAAGATTAACTATAGTTTTAGAAAAGCGCATTTTGAGGCTTATTTTTGGATAATAGCTATCTCATTTCTTGCATTCACTAACCCGGAAGGAGAATCACATTTCACCCTGTGCCTCTTCAAAAATCTGGGATTACCCTTTTGTCCGGGCTGTGGATTGGGGCATTCGATTGCCTATCTATTCAAGGGACAATTAATGGCTTCGTGGCAAGCCCATCCCTTAGGGAGTGTGGCCATTGTTATACTGATTACAAGAGCCTTTACAATACTTAAACCTGATATACGTTTTAATTTAAACAGAGAAAATTATGAATAAAATTTTGACTCTACTACCCGAAGCGGAAGGCGAAGAAGTAATCTTTCTGGAATCCCTTTTAAAAGATAAAACAGAGGAGCAAATGAACAATTTTGATCATCTACCGTGGTCGTCGTAAAGATTCACAAACCATTCTTTTAACAGCATTAATTGGTTTCTTTGGAATCTCAGGAATCCACCGTTTCATGCTGAATCAGATTGGCATGGGAATCCTTTACCTTTTCACAGCTGGGTTATGTTTTATCGGAACAATTGTTGATTTAGTCAATCACAAAAACCTGACATTTGAATACAATCAAAAGGTAGCCCGGGAAATTATTCCACTGATATAACAGATTATTCCGCATAAAAAAAGGAGCTTTAATTGCTCCTTTTTTTATATCGTATCGGCTTCTATTTCTAAATATGAATCACCTCATCATAAGCAGCAGCAGCAGCTTCCATAATAGCCTCTGACATGGTAGGGTGCGGGTGAACCGCTTTCATCAACTCATGCCCCGTTGTTTCCAATTTACGGGCGGTTACCAGTTCTGCAATCATTTCGGTAACGTTGGCACCAATCAGGTGAGCGCCTAATAGCTCGCCATATTTTGCATCAAAAATCAATTTCACAAATCCTTCTTTATGCCCGGCTGCACTAGCCTTACCGGAGGCTGAGAATGGAAATTTACCAATCTTCAACTCATGGCCAGCCTCTTTGGCCGCCTTCTCGGTCATACCCACCGAAGCTACTTCAGGTGATGTATAGGTACATCCCGGGATATTGCCATAATCCAATGGCTCTGGGGTGTGTCCGGCAATTTTCTCTACACAAATAATGCCCTCTGCAGAAGCTACGTGAGCCAATGCCTGTCCGGGAACAATATCACCAATAGCATAAACGCCATCCACCGAAGTCTTGTAAAACTCATCCACTTTCACACGACCATTTTCAACCTGAACACCCACTTCTTCAAGTCCCAGGTTTTCAAGATTAGGCGTAATACCAACAGCCGATAGTACAATATCCGCTTCGTACTCTTCTTCCCCTTTTTTAGTTTTGATCCAGGCCTTTACTTTTTCTCCCGAAGTATCCACTTTGGTCACTTCAGCACCTGTCATCACTTTAATACCCGACTTTTTAAAGGACCGTCCTAATTGCTTAGAAACCTCCTCATCTTCTACCGGTACAACAGTCGGTAAAAATTCCACCAAGGTCACTTTGGTTCCGATGGCGTTGTAGAAATAAGCAAACTCACTACCGATGGCACCTGACCCCACCACAATCATTGATTCCGGCTTTTTATCCAACGTCAAGGCTTTACGGTAACCAATCACTTTTTCACCATCTTGTGGTAAACTTGGCAACTGACGACTACGGGCTCCTGTTGCTAATAAAATGTAATTGGCGTTTACTTCTTGCTTTTCACCATTCTCAGCCGTTACCTCAACCGTTTTATTACCAAGCAACTTACCTGAGCCTTTAATGACTTCAATTTTATTCTTTTTGAATAAAAAATGAATGCCCTTACTCATCCCATCGGCTACCCCACGGCTCCTTTTTACCATTGCCTCAAAGTCCGCTTTGGCCTCACCGTCGATGATCACACCATAATCGGCCGCATGCTTAAGATAGTCAAATACACTGGCACTCTTCAATAAAGATTTGGTAGGGATACAGCCCCAGTTTAAACAAATACCACCCAGCTCAGAACGTTCAACAACAGCTACTTTTAAACCTAACTGCGAGGCTCTGATTGCGGCTACGTAACCACCAGGTCCACTCCCGATAACAACTAAATCGTAACTCATTATAATATGATTTTTTCGCTAATTATTTAGACAGAATTAAAATAATAAATGTATAAAACTCCTGATGCCTTAAAAATGAGCATCAGTTTCTAAACAAAGAAAACCACCAAGAGTTTGAAATAAAACGACAAATATCAAGTTCTGATATGACAAAGGGGGCCAAAAGCCCCCTTTTATACTATTTTACAAAAACGATCAGTTCAATAATTCCGCCACTTTAGCTCGTAATTCTTCACCTCTCAAATTTTTAGCAACAATCTTCCCTTCTTTATCCAGCAAAACAGTATGCGGAATCGATGAAACACCATACAGTTGGGCTACTTCATTCTTCCATCCTTTTAAATCAGATACTTGATTCCAAGCTAACTGATCATCCTCAATAGCCTTTAACCAGGCCTCTTTTTTCTGATCCAGGGATACACCAATAATTTCAAATCCTTTATCATTAAATTCATTGTAGAGTTTTACCACATGTGGGTTTTCCCTACGACAAGGACCACACCAACTGGCCCAGAAATCGATCAACACATACTTACCTTTATAGGCTGATAATGACAATGGCTGACCATCTACATCATTCATGGTAAAATCAGGAGCTACTTTACCAACAGCTACTTTCTCAAGTTTTTCGATACGCTCAACTAAAGCCACATAATAGGGAGAAGGTGCAAGTGTTGAATCTAACATGGCTATACCTTTCTGCATTTCTACCAACGGTTTATATCCATACATATTCCTTACTAAGAAAGCCGATACTGGAGATGTTGCATTCGCCTTTACGAATTCCTTCTGCATCTTTTCTACTATTTTTTCCCCATCTTCATATTCCTTAACGATGGCATTTTGCTTAGCCGTATCCCCAGATTGTTTAGCTGCATTATACTCATTTCGCAACTCACCACTACGCTTTTGATTAGCATCCTGTACTTCAGCAATTGTTTCATAAGCAGCAAACAGAGCTCCTCCTGTCACAGTTGCATTTGCAATACTATCCAAATGTCCATTGATGGTATATGCTGTATTTTCACCAAAGAAGCTTAATTTGTTACGGCTTTTTTCGATACCTATAATTACCAAAACGGGCTGTTCCAATTGGGTTGTATAATTGACTACACCATCTGTCAACTGGAGGGTATCCAAGGTATTCACACCATCTTTACCATAAATGCTTACCGTAACAGGATTATCAGTGGTCCCTCCTAATTTTCCTTTTAAAGTAAATGCGCTAGGTTTCTGTTGACAACTAACCACACCCATTGCAATGGCAAAAGCTAATACTATAATCTTCTTCATTATTTATAGGTATTTAAAATTAATCGATTGTATGGTTAAATTAAAGATTATTAAATTCGCTTAAAACTAGAATAATATTACCATATATAAAAGAACATTTCTATATATACACATAAAAAAAAGCATGGATGTAACCACCCATGCTTTCTATAACTTATTCTGATGAAACTAGTTCAACAATTCAGCTAGCTTTGCTTCCAGTGCTGCACCACGAAGGTTTTTAGCAATGATTTTACCCTCTTTATCCAATAAAAACGTGGTTGGGATACTCTGAATAGCATATGTTTTTGCCACATCACCAGCCGCATCACGAACCTGCGCCCACACTAAACCATCTTCTTTAACTGCATTTTCCCATTTAGCTGCATCCTGATCAACAGAAACACTAAACACTTCAAATCCTTTTGACTTAAAGGTTTTATAAGCTTTAACTACATTGGGATTCTCCTGACGACAAGGCTGACACCAACTGGCCCAAAAATCAACCAACACGTACTTTCCACGGAATGAACTTAAAGCCACAACTTCACCATCTTTGGTATTCAACGAAAACTCAGGTGCTACATTTCCCTCTTTAGTGGCTTCTTGTGCCTTTGCTTGTGCTTCGAGTGGCTCAATTACTTTTTTCAATTCCTGCACATAAGTATGATCTCCAAGATTAGCTTCAAACTCGGCAATTAACGCTTTTAATTCCTCCAATTCCATGGAAGATGCCATATTCATCGCTAAAAATGCACCTAACACATTATCAGTATTATTCTTCACAAAGGTTTCAAAGTAGGCTTTTTGTTTTTCCATAATGGAATTCATCTCTTCCCCCAACACCTTCATCTTCTCTTGATCCTGAGACATCTGGGCCTGCATGAATTCATTACGAATCTCTTTCGAACGCTCCATACCCGGCATCTCATCATTGAATTTTTTCAATAATTCATTGACAGGAGATCCTGTGATGACAGCTTCCTGAAATTTATCATGCTGAGCAGTAATCGAGATGTTTGCATTCTCCAGGAAAAACGCAATCGGCATCTTACCATCAGCATAATAAATCAGATGCATTTGGGTATCATCCACCGCATTACCTTCAAATACAAACTTTTGCCCAACTACATCAGCAGTATCAATTGTTTGGGGCTGTCCATCTTTAATACTCTTCAAATACACTTTACCATCAGCAGCCCCTTCAAGGGTACCACTCACTTTATAACCTTTAGGCTGACATGCAACCAACATAGCGACTCCAAACATCGCCCACAATAACTTTTTCATACTCAATCTCTATTTACGTTGATAGCATACAATCCGACCTCAACGCTGATTATAATTGTTTAAAATATTGATCTAATAATTCTTTAGCTGCAACGAAGGAACTCTTCTCGTCATTTAAGACCATTTTTTCATAGTGATCAATCTGCTGCTTTATTTCAGGATGATGATAAAAATTACTTCTCAATTGCTCATTGATACTTTCAAACATCCAATATTTAGCCTGATCCCTACGATTATTGGCAAAATATTCATTAGCACGAGTCAGATTGATATACTTCTGAACCATCTCCCATAATTCAGCCACCCCTTCGTGGTGCAATGCAGAACATGTTTTCACCTCTGGCACCCATCCCGATTTTGTGGGAGGAAACAAATGTAAAGCACTTCTATATTCAGCCTGAGCCAACTTAGCCCGGTTAATATTATTACCATCCGCTTTATTAATAGTAATGGCATCGGCCATCTCCATGATACCTCTTTTAATACCTTGTAATTCATCACCGGCACCCGCCAACATCAATAACAAAAAGAAATCCACCATGGAATGTACGGCTGTTTCTGATTGTCCGACTCCAACTGTCTCGATAAAAATAGTATCAAATCCGGCAGCTTCACACAATACAATAGTTTCACGCGTTTTACGAGCCACCCCACCAAGCGAACC
>JAEINY010000091.1 GCA_016342595.1 Marinilabiliaceae bacterium | reverse complement strand
AGTTAAGGCTACGTTAATGATATGATCGTATTTAAAACAATGTCAAGAGATATCGGTTATTTACTATTAAAGAAATTGATTGTAAGAAGAATTAATCGATTTATTGTGAAAAAAACATACCCTGTTAATTAAATCTAAGTTCTATGAGTGTGTTAGTTAATAAAGATTCAAAAGTTATTATACAAGGTTTTACCGGAAGTGAGGGCACGTTTCATGCCACTCAAATGATTGAATATGGAACTAACGTGGTGGGAGGAGTTACTCCTGGAAAAGGAGGAGCCGAACACTTGCAATTACCGGTATTTAATACAGTTGCTGAAGCTGTTGGGAAAACAAAAGCTGATGTTTCAGTCATTTTTGTCCCGCCGGCTTTTGCTGCCGATGCCATTATGGAAGCTGCCGATGCCGGAATAAAAGTGATTGTAGCTATAACGGAGGGTATTCCTACTTCAGACATGGTGAATGTTAAAAAGTTTATTGATGGTAAAGATGTGACTTTAGTGGGGCCCAATTGTCCGGGTGTCATCACCCCAGGTGAAGCAAAAATTGGTATTATGCCAGGTTTTATTCATAAAAAAGGGACCATTGGAGTAGTCAGTCGATCCGGTACACTGACCTATGAGGCAGTTGATCAATTGACCAAAATGGGGCTGGGACAAAGTACTTGTATTGGTATTGGCGGCGATCCGGTGATTGGGACGACGACAAAAGAAGCCGTTCAACTCTTAATGAACGATCCGGAAACGGAAGGGATCATCATGATCGGTGAGATCGGTGGTAGTATGGAAACGGAAGCGGCACAATGGGTCAAAGTGAATAGTACCAAGCCGGTGGTGGGTTTTATTGCCGGTCAAACAGCCCCTAAAGGTCGACGAATGGGACATGCCGGAGCCATTATTGGTGGAAAAGATGATACCGCAGCTGCAAAAATGGCCATTATGAAACAGTGTGGGATTCACGTAGTGGAGTCACCGGCTGATTTGGGAGCAACCATGGTAGCCGCCTTGAAAAAATAAGCACAAGTCAGGATAAGTAAAAAGCCAAAACACACGTTTATGCTTTGGCTTTTTAAGATGTATTTGAATTGTTAGAAATTCCTGATGTATAGAGCCGCTTTTTACAAATTCCTGACTTAAATATCGGTGAATTGTTATAAAGTGGCTTTTCAATTAATATAACTCTATCATTACTAGTTTTAGTATTTGGCTTTTTAAAATTTTTGCTCAAAAATATTTAAATAATGCTTCCGTACATGTGTTAAAAGTCATTTTTTTTATTCAATTTTTGTTCAGAAACGAAAGACAATTAAAGTTTTCTTTTATTTTGCCTGATATTCCCTAATATGAAACGATGGACAATAATCAGAAGGATATTGAAGTACTCTCAAAACTAAATGCAGCTAGTCACATTGTGGCCTTTACAGGGGCGGGTATTTCTGTAGAAAGTGGAATTCCACCTTTTAGAGGTGAAAACGGTATTTGGAACAAATATGATCCCAGATCACTGGAGATAGATTATTTTTACCGGCATCCTGAAGAATCATGGCTCGTGATCCGGGAGATTTTTTACTCTCATTTTAATAAAGCGGCTCCCAATGCGGCGCATTACTTTATGGCGGAACTGGAACAGAAGGGTAAATTAATAGAGGTGATCACCCAAAATATCGATAATTTGCATCAGGATGCGGGAAGTAAAAAAGTGCATGAGTTTCATGGTAATTCGAAAATGAAAAAATGTACTGTGTGTCATCACCGAGCCTTGGTCTCAGAGAATGATCTGCTGCAGATACCTGTCATTTGTCCTGAATGCGGGGCATTAACCAAACCTGATTTTGTATTTTTTGGTGAAGGAATTCTGGAGAAGGCCTTTGAGAATAGTCTGCATGCAGCTCGTAACTGTGATGTCATGATGATTGTGGGCGCATTGGGCGAAGTCATGCCAGCCGCCAATATGCCTTATGAGGCCAAGCGAAATGGAGCTTTTGTGATAGAAGTGAATCCGGAACCTTCTAAATTCACCAATCAGATTACAGATCTTTTTATTCCTTCTAAAGCAGGTGAGTTTTTCTCTAGACTAAAAAGGATGATGGAATTAAATCCGGAGTAATTCGAAATTGTTATTTTAATTAAAAGATGGTGCAAAAGATGATAATTGTTTTATTTTTGTTCCATCACTTGAGTATATAAGGTCGCTTTGAATTTTTAGTTTGAAAGGTCGAGTCAAGTTGATAAATCAATTTATTAAAATCAGATAAAACAATTGGCTTAAACGTGAAGTTTTAATGAAGCGTAATAAACCCAATCGTTTTGACAATTATAAAATTATTGACATTATGAAATTACTGGAAGGAAAAACTGCCATTGTGACTGGTGCCGCCAGAGGTATTGGAAAGTCTATCGCCGTTCGTTTTGCGAAACAAGGCTGTAATGTGGCATTTACTGACTTGGTTATTAATGAGACTGCAGAAGCTACTGTTAAAGAGCTGGAAGCCTTTGGCATTAAAGCAAAAGGCTATGCATCTGATGCCAGCAACTTCGAGGATACACAAAAAGTAGTGGACGAAATTATAAAAGATTTTGGTCGCATCGATATATTAGTAAATAATGCAGGTATCACTAAGGATACATTGCTAATGCGTATGACTGAAGATCAGTGGGATGCGGTTATTAATGTGAACTTGAAGTCGGTATTTAACTTTACTAAAGCGGCTCAACGTACCATGTTGAAGCAACGTTCTGGTTCGATCATTAACATGAGTTCTGTTGTTGGAGTTAGTGGAAATGCTGGTCAAGCCAACTATGCTGCTTCAAAAGCCGGAATGATTGGTTTCACTAAATCAGTAGCGAAAGAATTAGGTTCTCGCGGTATCCGTAGTAATGCCATCGCACCTGGTTTCATTATTACTGAAATGACTGGTAAATTACCAGAAGATGTAAAAACAGAGTGGGAAGCTAAAATTCCATTGAAACGCGGTGGAACACCTGATGATGTAGCTGATATTTGTGTGTTCTTAGGTTCTGACCTATCTAGTTATGTGACTGGACAAACCATTCATGTATGTGGTGGAATGAATATGTAAGTAAAAAATATTTTCATTGAAAAGGGTGGTTTTTGACCACCCTTTTTTATTTTTACTCTATTCTGTTTTTACCAGCTGGTAAAGTATGGTATTATTTTTGTTAAGATAAGTTAAAAAGACCAACTATGAGAAATTTCACTTATGATGCCTCTACCCGAATCCTGTTTGGAAAGAATAGGGTATTTGAAGTGGCCCCCGAAATCAAAAAGTATGGAAGCAAAGTACTTTTAGCCTACGGTGGTGGATCTATTAAAAATAACAGTCTATACGATACCGTATGTAAACTGCTCAATAAGGCGGAGATTCCTTTTGTTGAGTTAAGCGGCATACAGCCCAACCCGCGGATTGAAAGTGTGCGTGAAGGTGTAAAACTGTGTCGTGAAAATGACATAGATTTTATTTTAGGAATTGGAGGTGGTAGTGTGATTGATTGTATCAAAGCCATCGCAGCGGCTGTTCCATATGATGGTGATGCCTGGGATTTTTTTATTCGAAAAGCCAAAATTGTTAATCCACTCCCTGTTGGATCAATATTGACAATTGCTGCAACAGGCAGTGAGATGAATGGCAATTGTGTCATTTCAAATGAGGAGACGACAGAAAAAAGAGCTGCGGGTGACGATTCGTTGAGACCAAAGTTTTCAATTCTTGATCCATCCTATACATTTACAGTGAATAAGTGGCAAAGTGCTGCCGGAGCAGTGGACATCATGAGTCATATATTTGAGCAATACTTCACGTTAGATCCAGGTACTTATATTCAGGATGCCATGGCGGAAGGAATTTTGAAAACCTGTATCAAATACGGACCCATTGCAGTGAATGAACCTAATAATTATGAAGCACGAGCTAACTTGATGTGGGCATCCAGCTTGGCGTTGAATGGATTAACAGGGACAGGTAAGATGTTTGGTGATTGGGCGACACATGGTATCGAGCATGAGGTCAGCGCGGTTTATGATTTAACACATGGAGCTGGATTAGCTATTTTATTTCCGGTTTGGATGGAGTATGTATTGGATGAAAAAACAGCACCAAAATTAGCTCAATACGCTCGAAATGTGTGGCAGGTTAACGATACTGACGATATACAGGCTGCTAGGCAAGGGATTGCAGCCACACGTAAATTCTTTAATGAATTGGACATGCCCGCCACGCTGGCAAACGTTAAAATAACTGGTGAAAAAATTGATGCCATGGCTGAAGGAGCATGTCTGTTTGGACCGATTGGAATGTTTAAAAAGCTCGGAAAAGATGATGTGAGAAATATTTTGGTCGCAGCATTAGATTAGGTTTAGTAATTTCAAGTGTATTCTTAATCATATATGATAGAGTGATTCGCTCACCTTTCTATTCTTCTTAATTCGATTTTCATGAACAGATACCGTTTTCTCATAGTGCTTTTAGGGGTAATTATCTTAACAGCCTGCTCATCTAATTATAGAATAATTGAAATTGAAGTTCTTAAACCGGCTAAATATTCTGTTCCTCCTGATATTGCATCCATTGTATTGGTAAATAATAGCTATCCTTTTCGGGATACTTTCATTCATGTGGCTAAGGTAGACGGGAAGTTCATGACTTTAGACTCCATAATGGTAGATGCATTTCCTGATACCTTACTGAAAAGCTTGTCACAAGAATTACTCTTGAGGAGATTTTTCGATACCGTTTACATTGATACAATAAAATACAATCCGGAATTTTTGGGTAAACCTCTCAAGCCATTAAGCTCTCAACAGGTTGATGATATATGTGAAAAGTATGATGCGCAAGCAATTTTGGCAGTGGGAGCTTATTCTCATGGGACTCTACTCAAGGTTGACGAAGTAGGATATTCGGAGTATTATTCAACAATGGATGTAAGTGGAGTTTCATATTGGCGTCTTTATGATGCGTTACAAGATCAGGTAATTCATGAAAAAATTCAGGTTGATACTTTGTTTTGGGATGGTGTTGGAGCTTCTGCACAAAACTCACTTCTCAAATTTCCAAGTTTAAAGGAAGCAACACTCAATTTAGCAGATTATATGGGATGGAAGTTTACGGATAACATTGCTCCTTATTGGGAAAAAGTCAAGCGAAAATTATATACTTCGGGTAATGCGTATTTTATGAGTGCCTCAGATTGGATAGCGAATAAGAATTGGGAAGAAGCTGAAAAATTATGGGGTTTCGTTTATGAAAATGGAAAGCCAATTGACCAAGCCAGAGCGGCTCATAATATTGCATTTTCATTTGAACAAAAAGGCGACTTTGAGTCTGCTGCAAAATGGGCTTATAATAGTTACCAGGCTTATTCTTTAACGAGTAGTGCTCAATATGGTGTAGAAAAGGATGAAGCGACTGCATATTATAAAGAAATGTCTATTCGAAAGAGAGAGCACAAAAAATTAGTGAAACAAATAGGAGGTGCCGTAGAATGAATTGGAACTTCTATTTCCAAATTTTATTGGCTTTACTATTAGCTTCGTGTAATGTTAATACGGTCACAAATGCCAAAAAAGAGATTAAAGAATCACCTACTTTAAGTGATTTTTCGAAGCATGGAACTATTGGAGTGCATGTTGTTGAATTGAATTCGGGTAAGGTACTGCTCAATAAAAATGAACATAAAAGGATGACGCCTGCTTCGTTAACCAAGTTGTTTACATCTGGGGCAGCCCTTCTGACACTTGGTAGAGATCATACCTTTGAGACGCAGGTTTATTCATCACCAGTGGGGGATGAAGGAAAGCATCATCTTTATATCAAGGGTGGAGGGGATCCTACACTGGGATCGGACAGGTTTTCAGCACATGGCATTGAGCCGTTTTTTGAGAAGATCTATAATGGAATTCGAGAAAAGGGGTGGGATGAGTTAACGGGAGATATAATAATTGATAACTCTTATTTGAAAGGGCCGGCTTATCCGTCTAAACGGGTTTGGGAGGATATGGCTAATTATTACGGAGCGGCACCTAATGGCTTGTCTTATAAAGAGAATACATTTCGGCTTGCACTTAAATCGCCTTCTAAAATTGGAGAGCATTGTCAGGTTGTTAGATGTACACCAGATATTCAAACACACATTGATTGTTATGTTGTAGCTGGTTCTAATCAAAAAGACAGCGCTTATATTTATGGTGTACCCGGAATGAATAAATGGACGGTACAAGGAAGCATTCCTGCCGGTCGTGATGCATTTACCATTAAAGGAGCCATTCCATATCCAGGTCTTGTGTTTGGCTCGGAGCTGAAAGCATATTTGCAAAAAAAAGGGATTCGCATTAATGGAACCGTTAGAATTTCTCAAAAAAAGGCACCATTTGATAGCTTGAATCTGATTGCCACGAATTACTCGCCAAAACTATCAGAAATTATAACTGTCATTAATAAAAAAAGTCAAAATCTGTTTGCAGATCATCTGTTGATGGAACTGGGGAGAGTACATCAACAAGAAGGTAGTTGGGATACAGGATGTTTGGCGTTGAATATCTTTTGGCGTAAAAATATAGGTGACTTTTCAGGAAAATTCTACGATGGATCCGGTTTGTCTCCCTTCAATGGAGTGAGTTGTAAGGATCTGGTTAATGTATTAACCTATATGCATCATTCTGAACAGTCGGATGTGTTTAAGCAAACGCTGGCTATTGGTGGTATAGATGGCACTTTACGGAGTATCTGGAAGGATAACGGTATAAAAGGTGTAGTAATCGGCAAGAGTGGTTCAATGAATGGAGTATTAGGATATGCAGGTTATTTTTCTGCTGCCAGTGGAAAGCCCTTTGCTTTTTGTGTGATAGTCAATCATTTTACAGAGCCATTTGCTTCTGTACGCTCTGAAATTGAGCATCTTATTGCAGATTTAATTCGGAATAATTAATTAAAACCATTATGTTTAGCTCCTATTTAAAGTAGAATGTTGAATAGTGTAATACTGACAGTGGTGTATCTGTTTGCCCCACTGTTATTACTGTATCTTTGCAGTAAATTTCAGTTTCTAAGTCGGATTGGATCAGTGGTCCTGGCTTATTTATTTGGGTTGATACTTGGTCAGTTGGGTATATTCGGCGAGTTGTACTCTAACTTGCAAGAGATAATTATGTCCATTGTTATTCCTTTGTCCATTCCTTTAATGCTTTTTTCATCGGATGTTAAATCCTGGCGGAAACTAGCGGTTAAACCATTGTATTCATTGCTATTTGCCTTATTGGCGGTATTTGTAAGTGTAGTAACCGGATTCTTTATTTTTGGAGGCCCTCACTTAGAGGGCTTTGATAAGATAGGGGGGCTGTTAGTGGGGGTGTATAGTGGCGGCACACCTAATCTTGCATCATTAAAGCTAATTTTGGGTGTGGATGAAGAAATATATCTGGCCGTTCATTCTTATGACATGGCCGTTGGTGCAGTCTATCTGTTTTTATTGATGGGAGTGGGGCAAAGATTATTTCAACTGTTTTTGCCGCCTTTTGAAAAATCAGCTTTTCAGGATCACGAAAAGCAGGAAAAAAAGGTGTTTAAACAATTCTGGACAGATAAAAAGCTTATCAAAAAAGTATTGGTTAATGTGGGTTATGCGGCCATCATAGTGCTCATCGGTGGTTCTACCATGCTATTGGTGCCGGAGTCGTTAAAAATGGTTGTATTTATATTTGTAATCACAGGTTTGGCAATTTTCGGGTCCTCGTTTAAGACGATTAATCAAGTAGATGGATCCTTTGATGTGGGCATGTATCTTATTTTAGTTTTTAGTATTGTCGTTGCTTCCAAGGTAGATATAGGCGGATTATCAGATGTTAATCCGTTGATATTCGGATATATTACTTTTGTGGTTTTTTGTAGTCTTCTTCTTCATATACTTTTATCGAAAACAAAAAACATTGATGCAGATACAGCGATAATTACCTCAGCTGCTCTCATTTGTAGTCCGCCTTTTGTACCGTTGGTGGCTGGTTCACTTAAGAATCGGGAAGTAATATTACCAGGGTTGACAATTGGATTAATTGGATATGCACTCGGTAATTACCTGGGGTATTTGATGGCGATATTGCTGGCATTCATTTGAATTTATCCGCTAAAAAAGATAATTAAGAGAAATGTATAAGCCAGAAGAACCATCTTGCTCATCTTTCGCGAAACCATAATCAGCCGATAGCACGAAATTTTCGTTCAAAGCTGCTTTTAGACCTGCACCAAAGCTCCAATGAGGTCGGTCATTTTTGCTGGTGAAATAATTTGGATAAATCTCTAAAGGAACGTCATCTGTTGATATAGAATAATCTTGCGTGATAAAGCCCATATCTATAAAAAAGTTAGATGCCAGGTAAAAATCTTGGCTGAAAAGTTTAGTACGCCACATTTTCCATCTTAACTCTATGTTGCTTAAAATGAAACCATCACCAACCACTCGATTGCGATTGATTCCTCTCAATGATTTAGAACCTCCAAGACCTTGTGAAGTGGCGGAAGTTAAAACACTGGATGCCATGTGAGGTAATAGATAAAATGGGATATGACCAGATAATTTATGTTGCCATCCAAGGCGATAAGCGAAAATGAGATGGCTCTTAGGCGTTAATGAAAAGTATTGTCGATGAAAGAGTGTTAATCGGGTGAATTGCTGATTATGACTGGAAAAGAATGAAGGTGTGTGCGTTAGAAATAACTCTGTCCAGACACCTTTTGATGCATTAACCTGACGATCTCGTGTGTCAAAGGATAATCCGGTCTTCAAATAAGCGTGTTGTCCACCGTCTTTTTCAGTATCTGAAATAATGGACCAATTCACATATTTATCATACAAACCATCTGTTTGGGGCAACTTATCTTCATCATCTTTGCGCTTGTTGAGCCAGTCAATATTAACAGATCCGATTTTGAAATCGAAAAATACCAAACCACCCATCCATTGAAAGGGCGAGTCCTGACCGATCGGACCTTTGAAATTTGTTAAAATTCTGAACATTTCCCGATGGTGACGATAAAATACACGCGACACATAGTTGTGGGATTGGTCATCTTCCCACGAGGTGTTGTATTGAGTTTGATAGCCGTTAAAACCATAAAAATCTATTGCTAAATCACTAAACCAGGTGATATCAGCTGTTGTTCTTATTTTCCCGGTAATTTTTGGTGAGTCATAATAAAGTCGTAATAAGGTAGATCCTCCTGTGTATTGAGATGCTTCCAAGTATAAGGAGTGTTCATAGTTTGGATAATCAGATCCATCGCCATACCAATATAAATTGATTAAGCCCCCGTATTGAAAACCAAGATCGGCATCGAACGAAATGGCCGGTAGCAAGCCAAACGTGAATCCTTCCTTGCGATAAGTTGAATCTTTTTGAGCATAAAGAGGCACCGAAATAACCAGTTGTAGGATCAGAGCAAGTAAAGCAAGCCTTTTCATTTGGCATATAGGTTTGCTTGTAAAGATAATAGGTTCAGAGAGAAAGAAAAAGGCCTGACTGGAATATTAGTCAGGCCTTAATACTACTGATATTAAGTGTAAGGGATTTTTCTAATCATTTTTTTCCTGAAGCGATTTAAAACCTTTCCCCAGAATTTCATGGGTGTCCATGATGGTCAGGAAAGCATCCGGATCGATTTGGCTAATCATTGCTTCCAGTGTGGATAATTCTCGTCTGGAAATCACCGTGAAAATAATGCGTTTTTGCTCACCACTGTACATGCCTTCTCCGCTTAAATAGGTACCTCCCCGATTAATGCTATTTAAAATACGATCTTTAATTTCATCGTGTTTATCCGATACAATGATGAGTGCGCGTTCGTAGTTAATACCATCCAGTGTAATGTCAATCACTTTTCCGGTGATGAAAATAACAATCCATGAATAAAGCGGAATTTTCCAATCCTTGAATACAATCAAACCTAGTAATACAATAACAGAATCCACAATCACCAGAAATTGACCAACTGAAATCTTGGTGTATTTATTTCCAATCATGGCAATGATATCTGATCCGCCGGAGGTAGCTTTTGCTTTAAAGATAAGCCCTAAGCCAAATCCGATTATTATACCACCAAAAATGGACGACAACAAAAGATCATTCTGTAATCCCAATGGATCTGCCTCGCCAATGTAATGGGTCAATCCATCCATAAAAAAGGAGGTGAGTACCATTCCAAGTACAGTTTTAAAACCAAATTTCGGGCCTAATACTTTCATGCCCAAAAGGGTGAGCGGAATGTTTAAGATTAATCCTACTGCTCCAACTCCAATAGCTGGGAACAGGTGATGCGTGACGATTCCAATACCATATACACCTCCCGGGACAATCTTATAGGGGTTGATAAATAAGACAAATCCCGCTGCTAAAATAAATGCGCCCAATACAATGAGCAGGTAATCAAAGACAATGCGTTTGATGTTTTTTCCGTAAATTTGATTGGTCGTTTTCATAGTCCGATTTTAAAGAAGGCGCAAAATTAGATTCTTTTTGGTTAAAAAAAAGGAGAAATAACAAAAAGAGCTAAAAAAGTTAAAAAAATAACACATACGAATTGCGTGTTGTATTTTGCACAAGATTTACAGAGCTGCATTTGTATTTTAAATGACTAGTGTATGAATAAGATGAAAGTTTCTATCGTTCAACAAGATATCGTTTGGGAGAATACTTCTGAGAATCTTAAAAAATTAGATGTGTTATTGCAAGAGGTTCCGGCTGATTCGGGGTTGGTGATTTTACCGGAAATGTTTCATTGTGGATTTACCATGAGTCCTGAAAAAGTTGCCGAGCAAGAGAATGGGGCAGTGATGCATTGGATGGTTGAAAAAGCGGCCTGGATGAATGTTGTATTAATGGGGAGTATTGTACTCAAAACAGAAGATGGGTACCTTAACCGGTTATGTGCCGTTCAACCAGATAGAACAGTTGTGACTTATGATAAAAGGCACCTCTTTCGCATGGGTGGCGAACATAATCATTACATTCAGGGAGAGGAAAGGGTATCATTTAATGTAGGCGAGATACGTATAAAGCCGCTCATATGTTATGATTTGAGATTCCCGGTATGGAGTCGCAATACAGATGATTATGATGTATTAATATATGTTGCTAATTGGCCGGATACCAGGCGTGATGTGTGGCAAACATTATTAAAAGCCAGAGCATTGGAAAATCAATGTTATGTCATTGGAGTCAATCGGGTGGGGAAGGACCATGCTAATGAATACGCTGGTGATTCTGTTGTGATTGATTCCAGGGGAGTCACTCTACTTGAATTTGATCCCTATCAAGAAGGTGTAGGCACCACAGAATTAGATTTGAGTGTTTTAGAAGATTTTAGACAAAAATTCCCTGTTTGGCAGGATCGAGATGATTTTACCATTCATTAGTAATCAGTATGATGTAATTTTTCACTATTCATCAGAAAGATTAGACTTTGTCTCAAATTATTATTATTTTGTATTCATATTTAGTTCTTTGGTAGAAATGTAGACTTATTAAATAAATCATGAAAAATTACAAGGTAAAGGTTGAAGATGAGAAAGTAAAATTCTTCAAGGAGCTTTTAAGCAACCTTGATTTTGCAACTTTTGAAGAGCTGGAAGAGACGGTTGAACCACGTGTTTATCCGGCAGCCAGTTTTGAAATTCGTTCCGGTAAAGGAGAATCTAAAACAACCCATCCTGATCAAGCCACTAAGCAGGTTGATGAACGTAAAAAATCAGCTCAAAGTCGTGAAGATAGCCTGAAAGATGTGTTGAATAAAATTGAGCAAATGAGAAATCAGGGACGGAAATGATAAGTTTCCAATTCATTGAAATGATCTTTTTTTAATTTATAACCTGAGTTTATTGCTCAGGTTTTTTATTGTGGCATAGTTATTGCAATTGTTAAATTGAACTAAAAACCATAATCATGAAATCCTATAAAATTCTATTCCTTATCATTGTTTGTGGATTGTTATACAATGTTGGGGTTTCTGCAACTAATTCATTGCGTTTAAGTAATGATTCGATCCATTCTGTGGTAGATAAGATGCCACGGTTAAAAGGTGCAAAAAACAACCTGTCTAATTTTTTTATTGAAAAAATTTCGTATCCAACGGAGGCCCGATTGCAGGCTATTGAAGGAGATGTATGGATTAGGTTTGTGGTAACCGTAGAAGGCAATATTAGAAATGTAGAAATTCAAAAAAGTGTTGATCCATTGTTGGACGAAGCTGTTAAATCGTATGTTGAAAAATCAGGTCCATGGAAACCGGGAGTTCTGAATAAGCAGGTAGTGAATACACAAATGTCCGTTCCTGTTCAGTTTCGCTTATCCGAAAACGATCGGACATTAGCAAACCAACTTAAGGAATTCAATATGCTGGAAGAGCGTCCATTATTTGTGATTGATAATATGATCATTGAGGACTATGCAGTAATAGATGATTATAATGTTGAGTCGGTTAGGGTGATTAAAGGAAAGAAAGCCATCGATATTTATGGTGAACGTGCCCAATATGGTGTTGTGGTGATTAAATCTAAAAGAGGAACCCCACCTATCTATTAACTCGGATGTAGAAGATATAGTAAGAGGGAATCTCACTTTGCTTTGCGCTGTGATGATTCCCTTTTGATGCTTAAATCAGTATTAGATATTTATTATTGGGGTTCGCGATAATCGGTACTTTCAAAAATTTTATCTGCCGAACTGGTAATAAAACCATTAAATAATTCTCCATTGGATTGAGGGTATCGACGGGCAAATTCATAGTAACAGGCCGGAATGTGATGTGCTTTATCTGAAAAACGAACAGGTATAATATCGGCTAAGGTGCTTGACTGTTCCAGATATTGTTGAGGGGTTCCTTTTATTTCACCACCAGATGTGTTTAATTTAAAGTCATTTTCCTTTAAAAATTCATTAACAGCTTCAAGTGAATCAAAATTCTCAAGGTAATTGACGTTAACTGTAAAATGATTGGCCCTGAAACCAAATACATAAAACCAAGCCGCGTATTCTGAGTCTTCTAATAATCGCTCATATATATGGTAATCTGGGGTTCCCCAAAAATTTCCTTCAAATAATAGATTTGATGCTTTGTTTAGATTGGATTGAATGTCTGAATAGAGACTACTGATCAGTCGTTGAGCTGTTTCCGAGAGCTCATAGGTCATCAATTGGCTAATGAATATTTTGGGCATAGAAGGATTATTTGGTATTTCATAATGTTTTGCGGTCAGTTTTTTTTCCTTAAAACGATAATTTCCTTTTTCTTTGTATCCGTTTTCAATAAAGGGCTGGGCTATTTTATCAATATTGATCTCTGGAAAGTTTAAAGTGCGGAATGCAATGTGATCATTGATTATTTCTTCACCGACATTTTTGAATAGTTGATGAATCTTATTGACCGACGGGTTTAATTTTTGATATTCATCAAACAGCTGATTGAAAAATTGAAAAGGAATACTCATAGTTGAAATGATTAAATTTGTTATAATAGATTTCGTTTTCAGGTTTCTAATTGAAAGTTGATAACCCAATATGTGCTTCATAACTACTAATAAAACGATGAGTTGAAAGAATTGTTCAAGGCTTTGCTTATAATTTGATAGTGTTAAAAATACGAAAGAAATTGGGGCTTTTTTTTCTGTTTTGTAACATTTTATAAAAATGATAAAAGACATGTGATATATGCGAATTTCACTGTAAATTTGCGTTGCAACGTTGAATTATAAATTTTTTACTTTTTTTAAAGAAAATGGAATTCATTGAACAGCTAAAACAGAAGGCTAGAGGTAATAAAAAAAGAATTGTATTACCTGAAGGTTTGGAAGAGAGAACACTTCGTGCCGCCGACATTATTCTGGAAGAGGATTTTGCCGATGTTATTTTAATTGGTAATCCTGCCAAAGTACAGGAAGAGGCGAGACGTCTGGAGTTGAAAAGTATCTCCAAAGCTTGCCTGGTTGATCCGGAAAATCATGATAAAATGGAGGCTTATGCCAACATGATGGTGGAAATTCGTAAGAAAAAAGGATTAACCAAAGAAGATGCTTTATCGCTGATCAAAAATCCGTTGTTTTTAGCTGTGATGATGATTAAAGCAGGTGATGCTGATGGTGAGGTAGCAGGAGCTGATAACGCAACAGGTGATGTTTTACGTCCGGCATTTCAATATGTAAAAACGGCTCCGGGAATCAGTGTCGTTTCAGGTGCATTCATCATGATCTTGAAAGATAAGAAATTTGGCGATGATGGAATGATGGTATTTGCAGATTGTGCAGTCCATCCTAATCCTACAGCTGAAGAGTTGGCTGAGATTGCTGTGGCTACAGGACGCACTACTCAAGCCATTGCTGGAATTGAGCCTCGAATTGCCATGTTAAGCTTCTCTACAAAAGGAAGTGCCAAACACGAAATGGTGGATAAAGTAGTAAATGCCACAAGAATAGCTAAGGAGATGGCACCTGATTTGAAAATTGAAGGTGAAATTCAGTCGGATGCGGCTATTATTCCTGAAATAGGGCAGAAAAAAGCTCCCGGAAGCGATATCGCAGGATATGCCAATGTTTTGGTTTTCCCAACACTTGAAACAGGTAATATTGCCTATAAACTGGTTCAACGTATGGCCGGAGCCGAAGCGATCGGGCCGGTGTTACAAGGCATGGCAGCTCCAATAAATGATTTATCACGAGGATGTTCGGTTAGTGATATTGTAAATTTAGTAGCCATTACAGCCAATCAGGCAGGCGGATTATAATACTTTTGAGCCGGTTTTTCCGGCTCTTTTGTTTTCTGATCCATCTTAAACAATTGCTACGGATCCAGGAAAATACTGATCAAATAATCAAAAGAAAGTAATATATTAAAATTAAATATAAATGGCTGAAATTCTTGTAGAACCCATTGAATCGTATGCGCTGAGTCAAAAGAAAAGGGTGAAAACCTTATTCTCTAAAGTTGGCGTTGTTGGTTGCGGAAAAGAGGGGCAAAATATTGCCCGTATTGCCAGTTGGCATGGTATGGAAGTGGTTTTTATTGAATTAAGTGATGAAAAGATTGATTTTGCCCTTGAAAATATTGGAAAAGACTTAGACCATCGCATTGAAAGCTGGGGTTTAACGCAAAGTGAGAAAAGGGCAATCATGAGTCGTATTAAAGGTACGACTGATTATAATGATTTAGCGGAATGTGATTTCGTGATCGAAGCCATTCGTTCCGATGAGAAAACGGGTGAACGTAGTATCGATACGCGTAAGGAGGTGTTTAAGAAGCTTGAAGCGGTGATTGACCGCGAGGCCATTATTGCTACCAATGCAACAACTATTGTTATTACTGAATTAGCTTCGGAATTGAAATTCCGTGACCGTTGTGTGAGTTTGCACTTCTTCGTAACGTCTCCAGAAGCACGTATCATTGAAGTGGTGAAAGGCCTTTATACTTCGGAAACGGTGTATGAAAAAGTATGCACATTTGTAAAGCTGATTAACCGTGATGTTATTCCGGTTGAAGAATCAGCTGGTTTAGTAAGTGTTCGTTTGTATGTAACCCTGTTGAATGAGGCATGTGCTACTTTGATGGAAGGTGTTGCATCAATGCAAGATATAGATAAAACAATGGAAGTAGGCTTGGGCATGCGCTTAGGTCCTTTCAAATCTGCTGATATAATTGGATTAGAGAAAGTGATGAAATGGATGGAGAACTTACATGAAGAGTTCGGTAATCAAAAATTTGCCCCTTCTCCGTTAATCCGTCGCCTGGTGCGCGCCAAACGCTTTGGTTGTCACACAGGGGTAGGTTTCTACCGCTATGATCAGGATGGTAATATTCATTCAGAAGATCATATAGTACGTAAGTTCTAATTTGATTTGAAGAAGATCTTTTGCCATTTATATAAGTGCAATTTTGAATTTAATGACTACACAGTTCTTGTGTTTGTCCATTGACATTGAAAAAAGAATAGAAATGAAAATATTAGTACTGAACTGCGGTAGTTCATCTATCAAATATCAATTATTCAACATGGCCAGTGAAGATTGGTCAGTGATGGCAGCAGGTGTTGTGGAAAAAATTGGTTTAAAAGGTTCTTTTCTTAAACATCAGAAAACAGGCAACGAAAAAGTGTTGTTGGAAGGAGAGATTTTAGATCATCAAACAGGTATAGATTATATTGTTGGTGTTTTAGTTAGCGAGCGCCATGGTTGTATTAAGAATCTGGAAGAGATTGATGCGGTTGGACACCGTGTGGTACATGGCGGTGAAGAGTTTAATTCCAGTGTGTTTATCACCAATGAAGTGATTCGCAAAATGGAGGAGTGCATCGAATTGGCGCCACTTCATAATCCTCCAAACTTAAAGGGTATTGACGCCATTAGTCAATTGTTACCCAATGTACCTCAGGTAGGTGTGTTTGATACGGCTTTTCACCAAACAATGCCCAAGAAGGCCTATATGTATGCCATTCCATCTTCGTTGTATAAGAAATATGGAATTCGCCGTTACGGTTTCCATGGGACCAGCCACCGTTATGTATCAAACCGTGCCTGTGAGATATTAGGTGTCGATTATAAAACGCAGAAAATCATCTCTTGTCACTTGGGTAACGGTGCTTCTGTTGCTGCCATTAAAAATGGTGAATCGGTAGATACATCTATGGGTTTTACGCCACTTGAAGGATTGGTTATGGGAACACGTGCCGGTGATTTGGATTTGGGTGCTGCAACATATATCATGGATAAGGAATTGATCGGTACGCGTTCGGCCAGTACTTTATTTAATAAGCATAGTGGGTTGCTTGGATTGACAGGTATTTCATCTGATATGCGTGATGTTCAGGATGCTGCACGCGAAGGAAATAGCGGTGCGCAATTAGGTTTGGATATCTATTATTATCGCATAAAAAAATACATTGGTTCTTATGCTGCTGCAATGGGAGGCGTTGATATCTTGCTTTTTACCGGAGGTGTTGGTGAAAATGCTGTTTTGACACGTTCCGGGGTATGTAAAGACATGGAATTCCTTGGTATTGATTTGGATGAATCAATAAACAAAGGAATATATGGTGAAGAAGCAGTTATTAGTAAAGTGGAAGCCCCTGTGAAAGTGATGGTAGTGCCTACCAATGAGGAGTTAGTGATTGCTAAGGATACGAAAAGTATCGTGGAAGAACTATCTAACCGTTAATGGATATAGAAATTTTTAATTAATTTCGATATGTTTAAAAAGCTCTCTGATCTTCAAGCGCTTATTGAAAAAAATAAGGTTGTGAAGAAGTTAGCCCTTGCTGTATCACAAGATGATCATTCATTAGATGCAGTATACAATGCATATCAAGCCGGGATTATTGAGCCGATTTTAATCGGCTCCCGGCCTGAAACTGAAAAAATCATTGACCAAAAGGGATATGATTTTAGTGGTGCGACTTTCATTCATGAAGAGAATGAAACAAAAGCAGTAGAATTGGCGGTACGTATGGTACATGACAATAAAGCTGATATTTTGATGAAAGGTAAAGTCGCGACACCTGTATTGTTGAAAGGGGTATTGAATAAAGAATGGGGATTGCGAACCGGTAATTTGCTCTCCCATTTTGCTTTATTTGAGGTGGACACCTATCACAAGCTGATAGCTGTTACTGATGTGGCAATGAATATTGCCCCCAACCTGAAGGATAAAATTGGCATTGTCAATAATTCGGTGGGTTACATGAATAAAATGGGTATCCCTAAACCCAAAGTAGCGGTTTTAGGTGCCATTGAGATGGTGAATGAAAGCATGCAAGCGACCTTGGATGCAGCTTTACTATCCAAAATGAATCAGCGCGATCAGATTAAAAACTGTTTAATTGATGGCCCGTTGGCCTTTGATAATGCAGTAAGTTTTGAGAGTGCCAGACACAAAGGAATTCGCAGTGAAGTGGCGGGTGATACAGATCTGTTGTTAATGCCTGATATTGAAGTGGGTAATGTACTGTATAAAACATTAGTGTTTTTTGCTAAAGCAAAAGTAGCTTCTGTTATATTAGGTGCATCCGCTCCAATCGTATTAACATCACGCAGTGATTCTGAAGAATCGAAATACAATAGTATTTTATTGGCAGTCTTAGGCTCCTAGCTAAATCCCAACAAGAGTTTTAATATTGAATTTATTCAATAAGTAGAAAAATCCCAAAAAAGAACAAATGATGGATTGTTTTAAAATTTTAGTAATTAATCCTGGATCGACTTCAACTAAAATCGCTGTATACCAGGGATGTGAGTCGATTTTTCTGAAGACATTAAGACACTCAGCTGAGCAAATGGCACAATTCGAAGATATTGCCAGCCAGTTTTCATTCAGAAAAGAAGTGATTCTGAATGAGTTAGTGCAAGCGGATATTGATATCCAAGATTTTGCTGCGATTGTAGGTCGTGGTGGAATGGTGAAGCCTATTGAATCAGGTGTTTACGAGATGAACGCTGCTTTAATTGCCGATTTGAAAAAAGGTGTCTTAGGCCAACATGCCAGTAACCTGGGTGGTTTAATTGCTGATGATATTGCTAAGAACATACCTAATGCTCGTGCTTTTATTGCCGATCCAGTGGTAGTAGATGAATTGCAAGATGTAGCGCGTATTACTGGTCATCCAGATATGCCACGTCGTTCTATCTTCCATGCATTGAATCAGAAAGCTGTTGCTAAGAACTATGCGAAAGAAATCGAGCGTAAATATGAAGATATTAATGTGATCGTCGCTCACTTAGGTGGTGGTATCTCTGTAGGTGCTCACTTAAAAGGACGTATCATTGATGTGAATAACGCATTAGATGGGTATGGCCCGTTTTCTCCTGAACGTGCAGGTACATTACCTACTGGAGCATTGATTGATGCTTGTTACAGTGGTAAATATACTTACGAGGAGATGCGTAAAATTGTAAATGGTAAAGGAGGGATGGTAGCTCATCTTGGAACTAACCAGGCCCACGAAGTAGAGAAAAAGGCACTGGAAGGTGATTCTCATAATTTACTAATCTTGAATGCTATGTCATATCAGATTGGTAAGACCATTGGTGGATGTGCAGCTGTGTTGAAAGGTGAAATTGATGGTATTATCATTACTGGTGGTATTGCTCATGATAAAACAGTATGTGCCTACATTAAAGATATGGTAGGTTGGATTGCGCCATTTAAAGTTTATCCCGGTGAAGATGAAATGAAAGCTTTGGCTGAGAATGGACTGGCTGTATTGAGTGGAGAAACGACCTGTAAGGTATACGAATAGTCACAATAACATATATACTATAAAAATGCCATGGAGTCAATCTGTGGCATTTTTTATTTATCTTACGCAAAAGGAACAATTATATATGGATGGAATAAGTGCATATCATCTGGTGATTGGAGCCGCAATCATTATAATAGCTTCATATCTGTTTAACTTTATTGCCCGAAAAACCAACGTGCCCAGTGTCATACTTTTAATCGGCTCTGGTTATTTGGTGAAAGAAATGGCAGGCTTCTCTTTTCAGGAAGAAGAATGGTTTCTGCCGTTAGAAATATTAGGCATTGTGGGCTTGATATTAATTGTTCTGGAAGCTGCCTTAGACCTTGAATTAAGGCGAAAAAATTTTAATTTGATTGCTCAATCCAGTTTGATCGCACTGCTTTCATTGTTCTTTAATACTTTTTTTCTGGCTATAGGAATTCAATACTTCATAGGTAATCTGGATTGGTTAACATCGGTTATATATGCCATACCACTCTCCATCACCAGTAGCGCGATTGTGATTCCAAGTATAACCGGATTAGAACGCAATAAACGGGAATTTCTAATTTATGAAAGTACTATTTCCGATATTTTGGGGATTATGTTTTTTTATCTCTTGGTGGAAAATTTAGATACCCAAGGGGCTACGATGATTGGGGTCAATGTCCTAATCAATATTGGTGGTACCCTATTGTTAAGTGTGGGATTATCATACATGATGATTTTCGTATTTCAGAAAATTAGATCTGATGTGAAACTGTTCTTGTTTTTCGCAGTCTTAATTCTTTTTTATGCCATTGGGAAGCTATTCCACTTATCATCTTTGTTGATGATTCTGGTGTTTGGTTTAGTATTGGAGAACCGATTGCTTTTTTTTAGAGGGATACTGCGAAAGTATCTGTTGGAGGATAAAGTGATTAATGATTTGAAAGATTTTAAATTGTTAACACGTGAAAGTTCCTTTGTGGTTCGCACTTTTTTCTTTTTCATACTGGGATTATCCATCACCTTGGCAGGTGTTTTTACGCCTCAAATACTCTGGTTAACGCTCTATTTTCTTTTGGGAATGTATGGTTTTAGGTGGATTATTTTTAAAATCGTATTTAGGAAAAATTATTTTCCTCAATTTTTTATTGCTCCCAGAGGATTGATTTCCATCCTATTGTTTTTTGCCATTCCCAAAGAGTTCAGAGTGAATGAATTTGAATTAGGGATATTGCTACTTTCAATTGTTATAACTAGTCTGTTCATGGCCTGGGCATTGGTTCACGATAAAATGGGCCGAATAGGGCGACTAAAGAAATTTGTAATAGTTCGTCATGCAATGGTAAAAGGCAAGAAGCTGGTAGTGCACAATTCAAAAAAAAGTGATTATTTTGAGAAGCAGCAAAAGTGATTTGTCGTTTATTAGTAATAGAGGTGTGTTTATTGAATATCATCACCTTTTAAGATGATTAAATTGAAACTGTAAGTGATTTTAAATGAATCGATCAATTTTCGCTATGACATATAAAAGAAGAAATTACAAAGATAGAGTCAGAAGTAAATTCTGGCTATTGGGTTTGTTTATTTTTATTGCCATTAATGTTAGTGCTCAGCTTGAATCGGCAGGTAATCCAAGTGATTATTCAGGTAATGTGGAAGTGGTTACTTTACCTGCCCGCCCAAAAGCTATGGCAAGTGAATCGATAGCACAAACGGATAAATTGCCTTTGCGTTTTGCGCATCCGTTCTTTGTGAATCTGACACCTCAAAATTCTGGTTCATGGGAAGAGGTAGATGGTAACAAATCCATATGGCGCCTGGGAATAAAGTCAAATGGTGCGAAAAGTCTTAATCTGATATTTGATCGATTCAAATTAATGGAAGGGGCCAAACTCTTTATTTATAACGTTAAAAAGACGCATGTTTTGGGTGCTTTTACGTCTGATAATAATAAACCATCCGGATTATTTGCTACGGCTCCTGTGTATGGTGACGAGATAATCGTCGAGTTGCAAAGTAAAACACGTAATAAAGATGACCATCAGTTGATGATTAATGCTGTGAATCATGACTATCTGGGGATAATTGATCGAATTAAACTTGGGCGAATTGGAGATTCCGGTGATTGTAATGTTGATGTTATTTGTGAAGGGGAAAAATATGCGGATATAAAAAGGGCAATATGTAGAATTATTGTTGATGGAACTCAATATTGTTCTGGTACTTTAATTAATAATGCCAAGAACGATGGGAAACCCTACTTTTTAACTGCGGCACATTGTTTTCACGGTGTTGATATTGAAAAACTTGGAAATGTTGTTTTATTGTTTAATTATGAAGTATCCGAATGTAATGGATCTACTGTGGAGAATGTGAATCAATCTCTTTCAGGAGCAAAAATGTTGGCTATAGCTGATACATTAGATTTTGCATTAATTGAGATGGATAACCATCCACCTGCAAGTTATCAGCCATACTGGGCTGGATGGGATAGAAGTACATCCATAAATGGGCCGGTGTATAGCATCCATCATCCTTCGGGCGATGTTAAGAAGATTTCCATTGAGAATGAATCACCCATCGCCATCTCAAGTCAATTGGCGACTGTGGATCGTAAACCATTTGTAAAAGATGCCCATTGGTTAATTCAAGAATGGGATAAAGGGAC
>JAEINY010000090.1 GCA_016342595.1 Marinilabiliaceae bacterium | reverse complement strand
TCCTTCTTCCTTTACTCTTTTCCCTCGATTTAACCCATGCGCTTAAAAACTAAACTCAACTGATGTTGAAGTTCCCCAATCTCCTTGTGTGATTTCTTCAGGGTGTTTTGCTCCATGTGCGATAGCTTTTCAAACTCGACGCTGTTTTTAGCTCCTTCATTATCCAGTATAGCTAAGGCCTGATATTTGAGGCGTTGTTGCAGTAAAAAGTTATACATCTGGATCAGTTCATTTTGTTCTTTGGCTTGAAGCACTTCCCGGTCTGTCAAAACATCAATGCGCTCGATGGTATTGGTGGCATCTAATAAATTCTGCAAGGCGAATATGCGAATGTAACCTACCAGCGGCATCAATACTTTTTTTAGGTCGACTACTCCGGTATCGATGCTTACTTTAAATTTGATGATGGAGTCGGCCATGTGGTAGAAGAACAGATCCTGGCCCTGAACAGTTGCATGTACATGTTGACGCAAGGTTTCTACCAATGATGAGTCGCCATACAGGTATCTGAAATCAAAAAAGATACTGCTGTCCAGTACATTTTGGGGATCGGGCGACTCAATCCAACGGCTAAACAGGACTTTCCATTGACTCAAGGGCTGGCACCATTTATCATTGCCGGCCATCACATTACCTTTACAATAATGGTAGCCGATTTGATGCAGGTGCTTATTTATAGTTTGAGCCAGTTTTAGGAAATAACTGTGATCTCTTTCGGTGCTGTTATCGGCCATCACAATGGCATTGTCCTGATCTGTTTTTAGGGTTTGTTCACCCCGTCCTTCACTGCCCATGATCATAAAAGCAAAGGCACATGGTGGCGATCCTTGATTTTCAATGGCCAGGTCAATCACCCGTTTGGTAATGGCATCCGCTACCGAAGTGATGATGCGTGTTGTGTTGCGAGCATTGTCGCTATTTGCAATCAGGGCATGTACCAAAACAGGTACCCGGTTATAAAGAAGTTTTAGCTCATCAATCTGATGACTGGTTTCAATCTCCTGAATCATATAGCTCAGTGAGTTGCGTTGCATCTTCAGAATATCCCGGTTGCCAATGCATCCAATTACCAGGCCCTGATTGTTTTTAACCAGCAGATGAGAAATACGTTGACGGTTGAAAAGCAACACGGCCTCATAAATCAGGGCATTCTCCGAAATAGAGGTGACAGGTGCACTCATCACCTCCGAAACAGGTAGCTTATCCGACAATCCCCGTGCCAGCACACGTTTCTTGAGATCGGCGTCATTAATCACACCGATGATCGTTCCTGCTGTCTGCACAAAAATGACATTACGCTGTTTTTGAACCATCATTGAGGTGGCTGACTGAATGGTGGTGCTTAGTGAGCAGGTGAGTACTTCTTTTACAAATGATTGGATCGGCTGATTCATTAATAGCAGGGATGTCTGTAGTTCTTCCGATAGTTCTTGCACCCCTTTTTCCAGTTGCTTTGCTTTACTTACATCTTTGGCGATGACAATAAAGGCCTCCGATTCAGAATAAGTGATGCGTGATACAGAGATCACAACAGGCTTACTGCCTTTGCCATTGCATTTCAATCGTGTTTCAGCGGTTACGGTCTTCTTGGGATCAGTAAATTGTTGCAGGATGTTTTTCCAATCAATGGTGAACAGTTCATTAAAGGAGAGACCTGTCAGTTCTTTGCTAGGACATTCGATCATACGGGCAAATTTCAGATTATTGAAAATGATTCGGTCATTCATGAACATGAGTGTTCCTTCGGTGGAGGCATGTACCAACGTTTTGTATTTTTGATTGGAGAGCATCAGTTTTTGTTCGGCCAACCGGCGTTTGTTTTCAATGAGCAAACTTTGGCGGATGATATAAATCAGTGCAATCACGATGATGGTGATGATGATGGCCGAGATGGTAAACAAGCGCCTGATGAGGTGACCAATCTCTTTCTTCACATCATCCAGGTAAATGCCGGTACCAATTACCCATTGCCACTTCTGAAATCCTTTTACATAGGATAGTTTTGGGACGACCCGTGTGGTGTCATCTTTCCATTGCCAGTAATAATCAATAAATCCTTCGCCTTGTTCTTGTACTAATTGGGCGGCATCTACAAATAGTTTCTTTTCATGAGAGTCTTTGAAAGCAGACAGGTTTCTGCCGTTGAGCTCTTGCCGGTAGGGATGCATGATCATACGAGGTGTGTAATCCATGATCCAGAAGTAATCCTTTTGCTCGGAGCCATAGCGCATCTGTTCAATCTGACCGGCTGCTTTTGCCTGTGCTTCTTCCAGAGTTGTGCGTCCGGCTATCACATCGGCTTCGTATTCTTGCAGAATGCTATGTGCTGAATTAGTGAGTTCATGAATCATCTCTTTCTTTCGATCCATCATGTTTTGTTCGAACTGCGGGATGATGATCACAAAAAAGGAAATGATAAATAAGGCAATTGCCAGGATGGATGGAGCAACGATTCCCAGAAAGAATTTATTGATGTGTTGATGTGGCATGAACAACGGATTTGAGGAGTTAAAGGATAAAGATCAGATGAGGTGAGTAATCACCGACTTTTGCTCGATGTCATAGATGCAAAAGCCATTTCCGATCTGGCTGTGAGTGATTGGTGGCACCATGATGCAATCCATGGGTTCAGGCGTGTAGCGACGGTTGTGGCGTTTCTGCAAAATACCACTGGTTGTGGTGATATATAATCCCATATAATGACGGTGACCAGTAAAACTTAAAAAACAGTTGGCCAGAGCCATGTATAAGCGATGTGCTTCAAACTCGTCTGCTGATGAATAGAAACCTCGCATGGAACCGGTCAGATTAGGATAAGTATAGTGCGATAGCAATACATTTCCATGTGGTGTATTTAGAATGTGGTATTCAGGTAATGTCTTCAAAAAGTCTACATCATCAGTGGTATATAAGGGATTCAGCTCATCATTGTCAAAAAGCCAGACTTTTCCGTTCGACGCTAATAGTCGCTGGTGGTAATCCATCTGATACCAATTGTCAGGATAGGGATAATGCGGATTGATTTGTGGCACCTTGCGTGCCGCATGTAAATCATGATTACCCGCAATGATGATGGCACAGTTTTCGCGTACTATACGCAAACATTCATGAGCATTGCGAGTATCGTAATAGTGGTAATGAGGCACACTAAAACCTGACACATCACCCAGACAAATAATGACATCACATTTCTGCTTTTCAATTTTCTTTAATGCCAGTTTGAGGTGGACAATGTCTTCATGAATGTCGGATATAAGGGCGTATCGCATCGGTCACAACCGTTTTAGGAATTTCGGGTTTCTACTAAGATAATGATTATCCTCCATAATGACCTTGTTATGTCTTTGTGGATCTTCGTTTAAATAAGCAATAAGTGTTTTTCTATTATTTTACTCCCGCTTCTCCGGTGGAAATATTTTCTCCAAAACGGATTGTTTCTTCAGGGGAAGGCCTATGAGTACATGAAGGTTATTTTCGGCTGTTAAGTTACGATCCCATAATTCCATGGCTTTGGTATAACAATTGATGGCACCCTCATAATCTTCATTGTGCCGTTTTACAATGCCCAGATTCGTATAGGCCACCGATAAACGACGTGGTGTTTCGTATTGTGCCTTTTCCATCTCTTCAAGCCTTTTTTGCAGGAAGCGCTTTTTCATGTTAGTTGGATATGTCGCCAAATCCGTTAGAAACTCTGTTTTCAGTAAGGCTTCCAGTTCGTCGGGTGATTTATCACCAAATGATTTTAGCCACTTTTCATAGCATGAAATACTCTTTCTGGCAACAGTACCCCCCATGAATAGTAAGGTGTCTTTCGAAAGGGAAGTGATGCCATCCAGGCTAATGCTGTTGCTGTCGAAATAGAGTGCCATGGACAAATAGGCTGCTGCCTTGTTATTGGTAATGACACCTATTTCATAGGATTGGGAATAGTAAGGAATCGAGTGGTAGATGCTTTCAATGGAATCCAGCAAATTAAAGACGGCCTTGAAATCATTGTTCTGGGCATATCCGTCATAGCGACTATAGAGTTCGCGTGCTTGTTGGATACGAGGATCTACTGCATTATTGTCGTGCCGGTAATAGAGATCGGCCGCAATAAAACTGACTAATACAAGAGCACTCATAATCAACATGAGTGCTCTTTTAGGTTGTTTGAATTGTCTCATATGTCTCAATGCAAGTGCTTAATTGTGTACTTTTTCAATGAGGAATTTGCGAATCTCCTCTGGTGTTTCAGGAGTTAGTTTTGAAACCACAATGTTAGTCAGAATGGCCAGTGGTGCACCGATCCAGGCAAAATACCAGGCCTCGAGGTAATAGCTTACAAATTCATGATAGGGGAGGGTAACTCCTTGTTTGCCAGCTATAAAGTAGGTGATGGAAATGATGGATATTAGTGTTCCTACAATTAATCCAGCTACAGCTCCCTGACGGTTCGATCCGCTCCACCAAATGCCTAGTAGGAATAGCGGGAAGATGGTACAGCCGGCCAGCGAGAAAGCTACGGCTACTAATTGACCAATCAATCCCAGATCCAGCAATGCAATCATGGTTACGATTACGGCCATCAGAATGGTTCCGATACGCGCCATGAGTAATTGCATTTTGGGGGATGATTTGGGATTAATCACCTTCACGTACAAATCATGTGAGAAAGCTGATGCGCCAGCCACCAACAGGCCTGAAACAGTGGAGAAGGCCGCAGATACCCCACCAGCAGCTAACAAACCGATAATCAATGGGTGGACGTTGCCCAATTGAGCCGTGTAAACGACAATCGCATCTTTCGATAAAGCACCGACCTCCGGGTTAGCTGAAAGAATCTTACCAAAGGCAGAGTAGACAGGAGCACTCCAGTACAGCACGCAGATGAAGAACAATCCCCATACAACTGACCAACGAGCATCACTGGCTTTAGGGACTACATAAAAACGCTGGATCACGTGGGGTAATCCGGCTGTTCCAATCATCAATGAAAAGGCAATGGCAATCCACTGGAAGAATGTTTTACCGGAGGCAGGATCCCAAGGCATGGCATATTCCGGTGACGGAGTGATTGCATAGTCATGGCCCATGGAGTTCATTAACTGAGTGATTTCTGCTGTTGGAATACCATTGATGATGTCTGATACGACTGATCCATAACCAATTTGTGGTAATATCCAGAAGTAATCAAATTTATAAGTCAAAATGAATAACGGAATCAAGAAGGAGATGATGATAATCACATATTGAATCTGCATGTTTTTGGTCACCCCCAACATACCTGAGATAAGGGTGTAAACGAGCACTACAGAACCGCCAATGATTACTGACCACATAAAATCCAATCCCAGAATCCATTTAAACATCAGTCCAATACCCGCAAACTGACCCACACAGTAAGAGATGGAAATCAAAATAGCAATGATAGCTCCTGTAGCGCGTAAAGACTGGGAATAATAGCGGTCGCCAATAAAATCCGCGGCAGTATATTTTCCGTATTTACGAATCTGGCCGGCCATCAAAATCAGGAGTAATACATAACCGCCGGTCCAGCCAACCACGTAGGCCAATCCATGATAACCGGAGCCATACATCAGTGCGGCCATTCCTAAAAAGGAGGCGGCACTCATCCAGTTGGAGGCAATGGCCATTCCTGATCCGGAGCGTGAGATGCTTCGTCCGGCTGCATAATAATCAGAGGTGTCTTTGGCGCGGAACAAAATACCCACCAATACAAATACACATAATATGGTTATTAGTATAATCGCCGGTCCTGTTTTAAAACCGCCTTCCAGCTCGGTGGCTACCGTAGTTGCGCGCAACATGGCAGGCATGCTGAGTAATAAAAGAGGTAATATAAATTTTTTCATTGGAGTAGGTTTAGGTTATTCAGCAATGCCCATTTTTTTATTGTATTGATCCACTTTGTAACAGTAAACCCAGCAAAGGCCTATGAAAAGCAATAACAGGAAAACGGCGGTGTAGAAGTAGTGGAAGGGGAATCCCAGGAATCTGGTATCGGTCAACACAGATTGGTTATGGATGGAATACAACGGCATGCAGGTTTCTACAAGTGCTTTATTAGCTTCCGTAAATTGATCAATGTCTGACGATTGTAATTCCAGCGGAGCAATTTTTGTTAACACATGTCCTGGCTGAAGCCCCAATAGGGGTTGAATGAGAGCACCTAACTCCTGTTTGGCATTCAGGTAATCGTCATCGTTAATGGTCTTGGCCTCGGCTGATATTTTTTCAAAGTGCAAAAGCGCCTTTGAAAGGGCTGCTCGTTGAGCTGAGTCTGCCAGTTGAAAGGTGGCCCAGGTAAATCCATTATCCAAGGCTGCCCGATAATCAGGTTTGATAAATACCTTGCCCGCAACATGTAGTGCTGAGAGGGCAAACTGTTTGACTTCATCGGGATTGGCTTGATTCGTTTTAACGGAAGACCAAACTGCATTGAAAGCAGTTAGTTGGGGTTCGGGCGTTGGTTTTTCAATCACTCTCATGAGAAAGTGAAAGCCAAAGATAGCTACCGCCCAAATGCCGATCAGCCACAACACCATATTTCGGTTGGTGAGGGCCCGGTTGGTTGTAGGGCGGAAGAAACTAATGTGATAGTTCTCTTCTTGATTCATAAAAATAATGATTTAAAGGTGATAGTGTTCTAAATATAAGAGTTAAAGATCATACATTCATGCTATTGCGACGACTATCAAATTATGCGGATATTTAGATGCGCGTATATCTGGCTGATAGTGCGGTTTCCATCCGGTTGAATAATTTCACCGAAAGTTCAAAATATTGGCTCCAGATAGAATGTGTATTGTAAAGTTAAGCAAATGAATGAGTTGATAAATAAGATTAGGTCGCTTATATTTCCTTACTCAAATATCAGCATGAATACTGTTTTTCCTTGCTGTGTACGATAACAATGAGCTGCTTTTGCTCTATTTATGCATTCCGGCTGCTGAGCGCTCTCAAAGGGTAAAAGAAGTGTTGAATAAAATGAAGATGATACATCGCGAACAACATTATCCAAAGCAATTGTTGATTTATGATAACAGAATAAAATATATACGTTGTAAAAAAATATTGAATATTGATTCTTGTCACGAAATCTTTAGGTTCCTACCCAACTGATCTATATTTCTTTTAACGCCTCTTGATGATTTAGAACATCCCTGAAAAATGATTAATGTCCTAGGTTGTTGAAATTAATTGAATTTCGTACCTTGATAAGTGGGTGTATTTTCTTATTTTTGCGTGAAAGAACTAAAAGGATATAAATGAATACGTTAAAAAAGGTCAAGTCAGCTTTGATATCTGTCTTTCATAAAGATGGATTGGATGAAATTATTCGAACTCTGCATGCACAAGATGTAAAAATCTATTCGACAGGTGGCACGCAAGCTTTTATCGAGAGCTTAGATGTCCCTTGTAACCGTGTGGAAGATGTGACAGGTTACCCTTCTATTCTAGGTGGGCGTGTAAAAACATTACACCCAAAAGTGTTTGGTGGTATTTTGGCACGTCGTGAGAATGAAGGTGATGTGAAGCAGTTGGACGAATATGATATTCCTGAGATTGACCTGGTAATTGTTGATTTATATCCTTTTGAGGCAACAGTCGCTTCAGGTGCTCCGAATCAGGATATCATCGAGAAGATTGATATTGGTGGTATCAGCCTTATTCGCGGTGCCGCTAAAAATTATAATGATGTGATCATCGTTCCATCCAAAGATCAGTACGAACCTTTATTAACGCTTTTGAAAGAGAAAAAGGGGAAGTCTACTTTGAAAGACCGTCGTTTCTTTGCAGGTGCTGCTTTTTCGGTTTCATCACATTACGATTCAGCTATTTTTAACTATTTCAATGAAGATAAGCCGGGTAACGAACGCATTAGTCTGAAAGATGGACAGGTATTGCGTTATGGTGAAAACCCACATCAATCGGCTACCTTCTACAAGTTTAACAATGTTAAAAAGGGCGCTGCCTTGGCCAATGCCAATGTATTGCAAGGGAAAGCATTATCCTATAATAACCTGTTGGATGCCGACGCGGCCTGGAAAGCAGCCAGCGATGCGTATCATGCCGTAACACATATTGAAAACCATGTCGTAGTATCGGTGATCAAGCATTTAAATCCATGTGGATTGGCGGTGACCAATGATATTATGAAATCGTTGGAACTGGCCTGGGCGGGTGACCCAATCAGTGCGTATGGTGGCATCATCTGTTTTACGCAAAAGGTGACTGGTGAAATTGCTGAGTGGTTTGCAAAGCGTTTCATAGAGATTGTGATTGCACCTGAATATACACCAGAAGCATTAGAAGTATTTGGTAAGAAGAAAAATTTACGTGTGCTGGAAACACCAATTAAGGAAGATAAAACCGGTGAAAAGTTGATTCGTTCTATTTCAGGTGGTGTTTTGGTGCAGGATGAAGATGAAGGCCAGGATGCAGATTTTAAAGTCGTGACCAAGCTTGAGTTCGCCGGTAATAAAATGGATTTGGCTAAATTTGGAATCACCGCGTGTAAGCACTTGAAGAGTAATGCCATTGCATTAGTGACTGAAAACGCCGATGGTTCATTCTGGTTGACCGGTGCTGGTATGGGGCAGCCTAATCGCTTAGACAGCTTACGTCAGTTAACCATTCCTCGATTCAATTTAAAAGAGGGTGTCGATATTGCTGATTCTGTTCTGATCTCTGATGCATTCTTCCCATTCCGCGATAGTATTGAAGCGGCCAACGAGTACGGAGTTAAATACATTGTGGAGCCGGGTGGTAGTATTCGTGATGAAGAGGTTATTGAAGCTTGTAATGAGTTCGACATGGCCATGTTATTTACCGGAAGACGTCATTTTAAACACTAATAAACCAAACCGAATGGGACTTTTTTCTTTCTTGTCACAAGAAATAGCCATTGACCTGGGAACGGCCAATACCATCATCATTCACAACGATAAAATTGTGGTGGATGAACCTTCTATAGTTGCACTTAATCGTAAGAGCGACAAACTGGAGGCCATTGGTGAACGGGCACGCCAGATGCATGGAAAAACACACTCTAATATTTATACGATTCGTCCCTTGCGCGATGGTGTAATTGCCGATTTTAACGCGGCTGAGCAAATGATCCGTGGTATGATCAAGATGATCAACAACAAGTCGCGTATGTTTACGCCTTCATTGTCCATGGTAGTTTGTATTCCATCAGGCAGTACCGAGGTGGAGATACGTGCGGTACGTGATTCATCGGAGCATGCAGGTGGACGTGAAGTACATATGATATATGAGCCTATGGCTGCTGCTTTAGGTATCGGATTGGACGTGGAAGCACCTGAAGGCAACATGGTGGTTGATATAGGTGGAGGTACAACAGAGATTGCTGTAGTATCTCTGGGTGGTATCGTAACAAATAAATCTATTCGTATTGCAGGTGATGATCTGACAGCAGATATCATGGAGTACATGCGTCGTCAACACAATATTAAAGTGGGTGAGCGGACAGCTGAGGAAATTAAGATTCAGGTTGGATCTGCATTACCTGAGCTGGAGACACCGCCTAATGATTTCATTGTACAAGGTCCTAACCAGATGACAGCACTTCCAATCGAAGTACCTGTTTCATACCAGGAAATTTCACATTGTCTGGAAAAATCCATTTCGAAAATCGAAACAGCTGTACTATCGGCCTTGGAGCAAACGCCACCGGAGTTGTACAGTGATATCGTGAAGAACGGTATTTACTTGGCTGGTGGTGGAGCCCTGTTACGCGGTTTAGATAAACGATTGTCGGATAAAATTAATATTCCATTTCACATTGCAGAAGATCCTTTACGCGCTGTTGCCAGGGGTACAGGTATTGCCTTGAAGAATCGTCACAGAGGTTTGCCTTATCTGATTCGATAATACTATTCAAAAAGGTCACTGTTTTGAACAGTGGCCTTTGCTTTAATGGGAAACATTTGATCGCTTAATGAGAAATTTCATTCGCTTTTTACTCAAACATCATTTTGTACTTTTGTTCCTGATCATTGAAATTGTTTCCCTGGTTTTGGTCTTAAATTACAATGACTATCAACGTTCTGTTTTTTTATCTTCTTCCAATAGATTAACCGGTGGGTTTTATAATCGCTACAGTAATGCGCGTGAGTATTTAATGCTGAGGGAAATAAATGAGGATTTAGCACAGGAGAATGCCTACTTACGAGGGCAGTTACCGGAATCCTTTCGTGCTTCAAAAGATTACTTTAATCTGGTTTTTGATAGCCTGAGTCAACAACAATACATTTATCGGGCTGCCCGTGTTATTAACAATTCGGTGAATAAGCATTTTAATTACATTACACTCAATAAAGGCCGTAGGCATGGCATTGAAGAAGAGATGGGGGTAATTTCCTCCAAAGGGGTGGTTGGGATTGTTAATAATGTGTCAGAGAATTATGCCACAGTAATTTCCATTTTAAATACCAGGTTAAAGATATCTGCCAAATTAGAAGAAACCGGATATTTTGGGGCACTGGAATGGGAAGGTAAAACCTTTGATCAGGCTATTCTCAATGAAATACCGAGACATGCGACGGTGAATGTGGGTGATTTAGTTGAAACCAGTGGTTATTCGGCCATCTTTCCTGAGGGAATACTTATTGGGACTGTTCAGGAAGTAGGGAATAATGAAGGAGAGAGTTTTTATAATATTAAAGTAAAATTATCGGTGGATTTTAAAGATTTGGCCTTTGTTGAAGTGATTGGTAATGCCATGCGTGAAGAACAAGTTGTATTAGAAAAAGAAACGGCAGATGATTAGTTATTTACCAAGATACATATTCAATTTTTTCTTTTTCATGCTGTTGCAGGTATTGGTGTTGAACAATATCCAGTTCAGTGGTTTTGTTAATCCTTATCTGTATGTATTGTTTATTATTACTTTACCGTTTGATATTCCAGGATGGTTACTGCTAATCATCGGATTTGTAACAGGGTTTGGTGTAGATGTATTTAGTAATACACCAGGTATGCACGCGGCTGCCACTGTTTTTCTCTGTTTTTTACGACCCTACCTTTTAAGGGCTATTGCACCGCGAGATGAATATCAACCGGGAACAATTCCCATTATGCATCATTATGGACCGGTCTGGTTTTTAAAATATGCAGCAATATTAGTATTGGCACATCACTTGTTCTTGTTTTTTGTGGAAGTGTTTTCCATGGTACATTTTTTCTCAACCCTTTGGCGAGCTATTGCTAGTACGGGTTTTACATTGATTTTGATTTTTGTTGCCCAGCTTTTTAGCATGGGTAAAAATAAAGGGAGGTAGCTGTGGGAGGTATTAATAACCGGACATTATTGGTTGGCGCCATCATGGTTTTTATTGGTTTGGTGTTCGTCATCAAGCTATTTATACTTCAAGTATATGATCCTTCCTATAAGTTTTCGGCGGAGAGTAATACGCGACGTAAGGTGACTCAATATCCGTCACGCGGTTTAGTGTATGATCGCAATGGAAAGCTCTTGGTCTCCAATCAGGCGGTATATGACGTGATGGTGGTGCCCCGGGAAATTGTACCGTTTGATTCGTTGGATTTTTGCGAATCACTTGGTCTTTCAATGGAAGAGCTACATGATAGGTTTGTGGAAATGCGCCGAAATATCCGACGACGTAAAATATCAACCTATAAACCATCTGTTTTTTTGAAACAGCTCTCTGCTGAGCAATACGGACGGTTTCAGGAAAAATTATACAAGTTTAAAGGATTCTTTGTCCAGCGAAGGACATTACGAAAATATGAATATCCCAGCGCAGCTCATGTTTTAGGTTATATAAGTGAAGTGGATGATGCTATGTTAAAGAAAGATGGTTATTATTCGCAAGGCGATTATGCCGGTAATACAGGCATAGAACAAACTTATGAAAAAGAGCTGAGGGGTAAGAAAGGGGTGAAATCTATACTGGTGGATGTCCATGGTCGTGAAAAGGGGACGTTCAGAAATGGTCGCTATGACACTGCTGCTGTAGCTGGGAAGAAGCTTACTTTGTCGCTCGATATTGAACTACAGCAGTACAGTGAACTGTTAATGCAAAATAAAATTGGAAGTATTGTAGCCATTGAGCCATCCAGTGGAGAGATTTTAGCTTTTATTTCAGCGCCGGGCTATGATCCATCTCTACTAGTAGGTCGAAATCGTGGATCTGGTTTTGCATCTCTAGCTCAAGATTCATTGAAACCGCTTACCAATAGGGCTCTTCGAGGAACTTATTCGCCAGGTTCAGCATTTAAGCTAATTAATGCGGCCATAGCCCTTCAGGAGGGTGCTATCACTGAGCAAACGAAGTTTAGGTGTGACGGACCCGTTTCGAATCCCATTCGTTGCACCCACTATCATCGGTCGCCCATTGAAGTAGCCGGTGCCATTGAGACATCTTGTAATCCTTATTTTTATCAGGCTTTTAAGCAAACCTTGGAACGACCGGGTGTGAATACTCGTGATGGTTACTTAAGTTGGTACAATCATGTTAGAAGTCTTGGTTTTGGCGACCGTTTAGGGATTGATATACCCTATGAAAAAAAAGGTAATGTGCCGCGTATTGATTATTTTGATCGGTATTACGGCAAAACCGGATGGCGTGCTATTACGGTCCGGTCGTTAGCTATTGGGCAAGGTGAATTATTAGTGACGCCTTTGCAGATGGCTAATCAGGCTGCAGTCATTGCTAATAAAGGGCAGTATTACAGGCCTCATATTGTTAAAGCCATAGAAAATGAATCGCTGGCAGAAAATTATTCTCAGCCGGTGATATCAACAGTTGAACCTGCCAATTTTGAAGAAGTTATAAAAGGAATGCATCAAGTTTATACTGGTGAGATTGGTACCGCACGTTATTATCGAAACGATACAATACCGATGTGTGGAAAAACTGGTACCGTACAAAACCCACATGGCGAAGATCATTCAGTATTCATTGCTTTCGCGCCTAAAGAAAATCCAAAGATTGCCATTGGTGTAGTAGTCGAAAATGCGGGGTACGGAAGTACCTGGGCAGCGCCTATGGCTACTTTAATCATGGAAAAATATCTTAGTGGGGAAATACCTCGTCGCCATATTTATTATGAGAAAAAAATGTTAGAAGCAGACTTTATTCATGGGAAGCAGTAGTTACAATAAAGGAATCGATTGGGTCACCGTCGGGCTGTATGCCTTGTTGGTTATATTTGGCTGGATAAATATTTATGCCGCTAATTTCAATCCTGAAAATCCGGTCTTTTTCGATACGAGTAAGGAGTATTTCAAGCAATTGGTTTGGATTGGTCTATCATTGTTTTTTGTCGGTATCATCTTGCTGACTGATAGCAAGTTCTTTGTTGAGTTTGCGTATGTCTTTTATGGGTTTACGCTGTTGTTATTGATTGCAGTTCTGCTGTTTGGAAAAGAAATCAATGGGGCTAAATCCTGGTTTGAGATAGGATCTATTCGTTTTCAGCCGGCAGAGTTAACCAAGGTGGCTACTAATCTTGCTATTGCCCGGGCAATAAGCAGGTTTGGCTTTTCCTTTAAGAAACGAATGGATTTTATACGAGCAGGTTTTATTGTATTTACACCCTTGTTGTTGATTTTATTACAGAATGATACCGGATCGGCATTGGTTTATGCTGTCTTTATTCTTGTTTTTTATCGGGAAGGGTTATCTCCATATATACTCGTTTTTGGTTTGATCGCTGCTGTGGTAGCTATTTTAACTTTAATGGTATCCAATTCGACCATTCTGGGAATATTGATCATGGGTGTTTTTGGCATCATGTTTTCTAAAGGGGTGCGCCGTGAATTGTTAATATCATTGATCCTTGGTGGTCTAACCATAGGCTTGGCCGCGCTTGTGTTGTATGTGCTCGAGAAAAAGCTCGCTTTTGAATATTTAATGGCTGGAGGATTATTAATTGCTTCTATCTATCAGTTGTGGCAGGTATTTTTTAAGCGCCTTCATAAGTTTATTCCCACCTATCTATTTATTTTATGGAGCGCCGTTATTTTAACTTTCTCTGCTGATTATTTCTTCTCAGAGCTGTTATCGCCATATCAATTGACACGTATCAATGTGTTATTTGGAATTGAAGAAGATCCATTAGGAGCTGGTTATAATGTTAATCAATCAATGATTGCCATTGGTTCTGGAGGTTTTTCAGGCAAGGGTTTTTTACAGGGTACTCAGACCAAATTTGACTTTGTACCAGAACAATCTACTGATTTTATTTTTTGTACCGTAGGTGAGGAATGGGGATTTGTTGGTTCTGTTGGAGTTGTGGTTTTATTTTTAACGTTGCTGTTGCGTTTGTTGTTTTTAGCTGAAAAGCAGCATTCCAGTTTTAGTCGTGTGTATGGCTTTGGTGTGGCGGCCATTTTTTTCTTTCATTTTGCCATCAACATGGGAATGACCATTGGTCTGGCACCGGTTATCGGTATTCCCTTGCCCTTTTTTAGCTATGGAGGCTCTTCTTTATGGGGGTTTACGCTTCTACTATTTGTGTTTTTAAAACTGGATACTAACCGTAGCGAACTAATTCGTTAATTTATTAAAGATATTGGAGTGTGTAAGAAGTATGGGATTGCATTTGGCAGATTCATAGTTTTTTAAGAGATGTAAAATCGAAAGATGCCGATATTTTGAATTCTCATTTCTATTTCATACTTTTGCAGCACAGCTCCAAAAGGAGAATTCACTCCGAAACTGTCGGTTATTTAACTGAAAACTTGCTAGTTAGCATCCCTCTACGAATGACCGGTTTTGGAAAATGTCTAATTATTCTGAGCAAAATTTGCCGAATCAACAAAAGAGATTGCCTATGAAGTATCAAATTTATGCGTTGCACAATTTTCGACAAATTCCACAAATTGCCAGCCTGTCAGAGGAAGATCAGTTTATTATTGAAGTTGTTGGTGCCGTTCTCCCATTTAAAACCAATAGCTATGTAGTAAGTGAATTGATTGACTGGGATAATTTTAAAGAGGATCCGATCTTTATTTTAAATTTTCCGCAGAAAGGGATGTTGGAAGAAGCTGATTTCAATCACATGGCGAAGGTGTTGAAAAGTGGTGCCGATAAAGCAACCATAAAGGAAGAAGCTAACAAGATACGTGAAAAACTAAACCCACATCCAGCCGGTCAGGTTGAATATAATGTACCTGAATTAAACGGTGTAAAATTAACCGGTGTTCAGCATAAATACAATGAAACCATGTTGTTTTTCCCGGCTCAGGGTCAAACATGTCATGCCTATTGCACGTTTTGTTTCCGTTGGCCTCAATTCACCAATATGGATGAAGTGAAGTTTGCCATGAAAGAGATCGATTATGTGATAGGGTATCTGAGAGAGCATCCTGAAATCACTGATCTTTTAATTACTGGTGGTGATCCGATGGTGATGAAGGGTAAAATCTTAGACGATTATTTAACCGCTCTTATTGATGCTGATATTCCAAATCTGAAGAATATCCGTATTGGTTCAAAAACGTTAGGTTTTTGGCCATATCGTTATTTGACGGATGAAGATGCTGATGTGGTATTGGGAGCCTTTGAAAAAGTAACTAAGGCAGGTATGTCTTTAGCTTTTATGGCGCACTTCAATCACTATCGTGAGTTAGAGACGAAAGCTGTTCAGCAAGCGATTGCGAAAATTAGGGCGACGGGTGCTCAAATTCGCACGCAATCACCGCTTTTGAATAACATCAATGCCAAACCTGAAGTTTGGTCTACAATGTGGCAAAAACAAGTGGAATTGGGATTAATTCCATATTATATGTTTATCGCTCGTGATACAGGGGCTCAAAAGTATTTTGGTGTGTCATTGGCTGATGCCTGGGAGATTTTCCAGAAAGCCTATACAAAAGTGAGTGGTATTTGTCGTACGGTTCGCGGGCCAAGTATGTCTTGTACACCAGGTAAAGTACGTGTATTAGGGATCACTGAGTTAAGAGGTGAAAAAGCGTTTGTATTAGAGTTTATTCAGGGTCGAAACAGCGATTGGGTAGCGCGTCCGTTCTTTGCTAAATTTGATGCTAAGGCCAAGTGGATGGATGATTTGAAACCTGCCTTCGGTCAGGATCAATTCTTCTTTGAAGAAGATATGTCAGAGATGTTTTTAAAATAATCTCCAAGTATAATATATTTTAAGAGGTGTAACTTTTGTTGCACCTCTTTTTTTATAAGGGTTATGTCAACTGGGGATAGGTAGTTCTGATGAGTCGCATATATATAATTCCCATCTTTTTATTTACCCTATAAATATTAGCTTTGTATTTTACATTGCTTAAGATATCAGCTTGAAAACATTTATTATTTGGTTCCTTGATTGGTTTTATAAGCCTTTCTCAAATTATTTGTCACGTCAAACGTTTCGTTATGCGGCATGTGGTGGTGCGAACACGGTGTTTGATATATTTCTGTATTTTGTTACTTATAATTTCATTCTAGAGAAGCAGGTTGTCGATTTGGCTGTTGTAGCCATTAGTCCTCATATCGCTTCATTTATATTCGTTTTTCCGGTTACTTTCTGCACTGGTTTTTTATTGTCAAAATACATCACATTTACAGAATCCAATTTACAGGGGCGGATTCAGCTTTTACGTTATGGGATTACTGTGTTGGGGAGTATTGTGTTGAATTATTTATTGCTTAAACTTTTTGTGGAATCGTTTCATTGGTATCCTACCGTTTCAAAGATAGCGACTACTGCTATAGTTGTCATGTATAGCTATATTTGTCAAAAGTATTTTACCTTCCGTGTGGGGGTAACCAAGTGATGAGTTATAAATTATGAGGATTGTTCTGGATGTTTATAATAGCAGTATTGACTTAATCATCCATTTACTAAAAATTAAATATATGGTTTCTAAAATGAAAAAAGGAGGTTTATTTGAGCCTCCTTTTTTCATTTTATTAATCTAATCATTGGATTTTTGCTAATTCGTTGTTGCTAAAACCTGCAAGAATCGATGTTTCTTCAGCTGATTTATGATCTTTTATAAAGATGTAAATCATGAATTCATCCATGCTGACCTGTTTTTTATTGCCTACTGGTTCAAAAGATAAGCGATCTACTTGTACCCTGTAATACTCTTCAAGGTACAACTTTAGTTCTTCATAGGTACTGAATTCTTTGGCTGTTCGCAGGCTATCCTGAGGATCAGCCTTGGGAAAGCGGAATATTGCTTTCTTAGCTGCACTGCTTTCGCGCATAGCATTTAGGCTATTAATCGCATCCATAAGGTTTTTTCGATCTTCCGCTGTATTCTTATCTTTGGGTTTTGGAACGACAGGTGGTTTGCTTTTATCAGGAGGTAAAAGGCCGATTTTTTTCATGTAATCTTCTGCCAAATATGTTCGTTTTTCCGGTGGGGCTTCTTCGTACGATAAGAAATCAAAGCTGCTAAATAGCTCCATTATGAAATCGATTTTATCCTCCGGTATTTGTACCTTGAAGTATTTCATGCTAATTGAATTAAAAAGTTCTAAAAATCGGAATACCTTATTAAGGAAGCCGAAGTACCTTTATGCAAATGTAATAAAAAAATGGATGATAACAGCAGGCGAAAGGGTATTTTTTTGATAATCAAATGTTAATTTAAAAATCCATATATAGCAACTGGTAATAAAGAGTTTCAGGAGAAGTGGAATGAAAACATAATAGTGGATAATTTTGAATATGATCATATTGGTTGCTTGAAGTCCAAATAACCCCTTGGTATTAGCAGTGCTTGCCCAGCAAGAAAAAAGCAATTGATCATGATGGTTTGCAGAAGTATGTATGCATAAATCGGCCGAATTAACTAGTTCTTTTAGTTTGTCAGAGTACTATCTTTATTGTGTTATTTTTGTTTACTTAATTTGGCTTGACGATAGCATGTCGGGTGTTTATTATGAAAAAGTTACTTTTCTGTAAGGGCAATTTAATCTTAAATTATCAATAAGCATCGGACTGTGTCTGAATTAGAATTTTACAACTTGCTTGGAAAGTATTGAAATAGACTAATACAAAAAAAGTCACTATAAAATAGTGACTTTTTGCTCCCCAGGTAGGACTTGAACCTACGACCTACGGATTAACAGTCCGCCGCTCTAACCAACTGAGCTACTAGGGAATATGTGTTATGTTTTAGGTGCTCCCCAGGTAGGACTTGAACCTACGACCTACGGATTAACAGTCCGCCGCTCTAACCAACTGAGCTACTAGGGAGTATTTTTTAGTATCCTTTGCAGGAGCATTTCCTTTAAATGCGTTGCAAAAGTAGGAGGAATCTTCAAATTATGCAATATCTTTGCAAAAAAAAATTGAATAAAATTATCGTCCATAAAATAAAGAATTAGTTATGAGCAGTGTACTGGGTTTAGGAAATGCACTTGTTGATGTGTTAGCAAGGCTGGAAGATGATCAATTGTTGTTAAATCTTGATTTTCCCAAGGGAAGTATGCAATTGGTGGATGAGGCCATCGTGCAGAAAGTAGTAGATGCCACTTCACATTTGAAAAAAGAAATGGCCAGTGGAGGATCAGCTGCAAATACGATTCATGGCTTGGCCGTTTTGGGTGTTGAAACGGGTTTTATTGGAAAAATAGGGGACGATGAGATTGGGCAATTCTTTCGGGAGGATATGTCGCGCAACAATATTAAACCTCATTTAACGGCCGGGCAGAATAAATCCGGGAGAGCCTTTGCGTTGATTAGTCCTGATTCAGAACGCACCTTTGCAACATATTTGGGTGCAGCTGTTGAATTATCAAGCGATGATCTGGCGGAACATCTGTTTGATGGATACGCCTACTTTCACATTGAAGGGTATCTGGTACAGAACAAGCCCCTGGTGGAAAAGGCAATATTACTTGCAAAAGCCAAAGGATTAAAAGTGAGTATCGACCTGGCCAGTTTTAATGTGGTCGAAGAGAATCATGAGTTTTTATCGCGCATGGTGAAAGAGCATGTGGACATTGTATTCGCCAATGAAGAAGAGGCGAAGGCTTTTACCGGCAAGGAAGGGGAAGAGGCACTTATGGATTTAGGAGCTCATGCCGAAATTGCAGTTTTGAAATTAGGTAAGAATGGATCCATGATCAAACGCGTGGATGAAGTGGTGAAAGTAGGCGTGATACCTGCTAAAAGTATTGATACAACTGGTGCCGGGGATTTGTATGCGGCTGGATTTCTCTACGGCTTGATTCAGAAATTAGATCTTGACAAATGCGGAAAAATTGGTTCTATTTTGTCCGGACATGTCATTGAAGTGATTGGGCCAAAAATGGATGAATCGGTTTGGAAGTTGATCCGGGAAAAAATAGAATTAGAACTTAACTAGATTGATTTATTGAAAGGTGTATTAAAGTCATTTTTATACTGATCAAAGTCTTGTACTTTTGATCTGCAATTGATGTATTACACGGTAAATATAGAGTCATGTACGGAAAGTATCAGGATTTTCTTATCAAAGAAATAGAGGCCATCAAAGAATCGGGTCTTTATAAAAATGAGCGTATCATTACTACGCCACAAGGTGCTGAAATCAATGTTGAGGGTGGAGAACCTGTATTGAACTTTTGTGCCAATAATTATCTGGGCTTATCTTCCCATCCGCGTGTAGTAAAGGCTGCTCAAAAAGCACTGGATACGCACGGGTATGGAATGTCTTCAGTACGTTTTATTTGTGGGACTCAGGATATACATAAACAATTAGAAGAAAAAATTGCCAATTTCTTTGGAATGGAAGATACCATTCTTTATGCGGCTTGTTTTGATGCTAATGGTGGTGTATTCGAACCATTATTTACAGCTGAAGATGCGATTATTTCGGATGCTCTAAATCATGCTTCAATCATTGATGGTGTGCGTTTGTGTAAGGCTGCCAGGTATCGTTATCAGCATGCGGATATGGCCGACCTGGAAGCTCAGCTTAAAGCAGCTCAGGAGCAACGTTTCCGGATTATTGTCACGGATGGTGTGTTCTCTATGGACGGAGATATTGCCAAGTTAGATCAGATTTGTGATTTGGCGGACAAATATGACGCCTTAGTAATGGTCGATGATAGTCACTCATCTGGTTTTATCGGAAAAACCGGACGAGGTACGCATGAATATCACAATGTGATGAACCGTGTGGATATCATCACTGGAACATTGGGAAAAGCATTGGGTGGTGCCATGGGTGGTTATACGACCGGTAAGAAAGAGATCATTGATATTTTGCGTCAGCGTTCACGCCCGTATTTGTTCTCAAACTCATTAGCTCCGGCTATTGTGGGTGCAGCTATGGAGATTTTTGAAATGTTGAGCGAATCAACGGAATTACGTGATAAAGTAATTAACAATGCAGAATATTTCAGGACTAAAATTCAGGACGCAGGTTTTGATATTAAGCCGAGTGAGTCCGCTATTGTAGCCTTGATGTTATACGATGCCAAATTATCTCAGGAATTTGCCGCCCGTTTATTAGAAGAAGGTATTTATGTGATCGGGTTCTACTATCCGGTGGTGCCTAGAGAGCAAGCTCGTATTCGGATTCAAATTTCGGCAGCACATGAACAAGCCCATTTAGATAAGGCTATTGCCGCTTTTATTAAAATTGGTAAGGAGTTGAAAGTGATTTAATAGTATCCCTAATATAGAGGAGAAAGGGAAGCGTTGCTTCCCTTTTTTTTATCTTATTTCCCGGCCAAAGGGTGTTAAGGCGACACTCGCCAGTTTAAAATGTTGCCTGGCAAATGGAATTCCGATAATAGTAATACCCAATATGATGCCCCAAAACACATGAGTCAGGGCAATCCAGAAGCCTCCCAGCAGAAACCATAATACGTTCATAATGGTTGACAGACACCCGGAAGCTTGTGGTTTATAGATCGCTTCACGTCCGAATGGCCATATGGCGAGGGAGCCTAATTTGAGGGTTTGTAAGCCAAAGGGGATACCCACAATGGTGAGCATCAATAATATGCTTGAAACAAAATATTCAATGGCAATCATAAAGCCTCCAAACAATAACCAAATTAAATTACCTAAAAATGACATAGCTTTTTTGTTTAGTTTATTTCAAAAGTACACTTTTATCCTATTTTTGGAGTGAGATTAGTTGTTTTATGCATGTAATGGCCACAAAAGGAGCAAAATAGATTTCTATGAGGACGCATACTTTATTATTAGTGCTGATTTTAGCTGTTAGTTCAATGGCTTATGGACAGAAAGATGTTTGGATGGGTGGGAATGTAGGGTTTTCTGTGCCTAGTAACATCGGGCGATCAGGTGATCAAATAGGATTTAGGGATGTTGCAAAATCTGGTTTTCAAATGGCTTTCACAGGGCGATGGTTTTACAACAAAAGACTAAGCCTGGGGTGGGATGTCGGTGGGCAGTTTCAGGATGGAAATAAAGATTTTTGGGATGTGAATAATTTCGGAACAGTAACAAGTAATTACTCGGCACTTCATCTTTTGGTGGAAGGCAATTATTATTTTAGTCACCAGGAAATAAAACCTTATTGTGGAGTAAGTTTCGGTGCATATATACTTTTTAATACCATGACTTTTGATTCAGCCTATACGGGCACTGATGCAGATGCCTCTGTATCTTATAAAGCCAATCAATGGAAACCAGGATTTAAACCACAGGCAGGCCTCTTAATTGACCTGTCGAAAAGAGCTATGTTCGATATCAAAACGGGCTTTGTATTGATTCCTAACCTGGAAGAAACCGTTTCAACGGTTATTGAGAATGGCTGGCCAAAGACGATTATTCAAAATCCTCATGGCCATCAGCACCAATGGGTCATTAGCATTGGGTTGTTATTTCTAATTTAGGCATAAAAATTAATTTTATTTACTAGCAGTATTGCTTTTTTGTCTATTTTTGGCGGTCGAAAAAGAATATGCTAATTAAGAAGTACACGTGGTTGTATCGTCGTGCAGGAATTGTTATGTGTTTATATTATTAATTCAATTTATTCTGGCCATATAATGCGTAAAGGTTTTTTTGATTTTCATGTTTACCCAACTACTGTCAGGAATTCTGATTTTACACAGGTACCTTTCAATAGACAAACAGTCAGGCTAGTGTGAAATGACTAAAAAATTA